>JABJJH010000078.1 GCA_018660965.1 Rhodospirillaceae bacterium
CAGTTCTACCGGCACCCAGGAAAACCGAATGACTGCGGCTTCGCCTTTCGATCCGTCGATCGTCGCCTTGCTTTCCGACCCATCGGTCTCGATTCGCAATTTAGCCGTCTCACCTTCAAGGATCGGTCGCGAAAAGACCGCCTTAAGATCACGGAGTCGACCGTCTCGGTCGAGCGACTTCGCCGCCTCGTCCAAGGCCCAAAGCACCAAGTGGAGACCATGAACGACTGGCGCTCCAAACAACAAGCGACGAGCCGCCTCCGCATCGACATGGATTGGGTTGGAATCACCCGACAACCGAGAAAACGCCCGTTGTTGCTCTGCGGAAAATTGCCTTTGCATACACATTTACCTTGATGAAAACACTAACCACGCGGTCAAAATACAGCAAGGTTAATTAGGATCAACGAAACAACCTGAGCTACCCCCAAAAATTTGGACACTGACGTAAGCTACGATTTGTAGTCTGCTGATCTTCAACGAAGAGGAGATCGGAATGTCGAAACAAAGAAACCATGACCCTGCCCTCAAAGCGCGTGTGGTATTGGAGGCTTTGAAGGGCGAACGAACGGTGTCGGAAGGGGTGTCAGGGAACGGCCAAACGTTCCCTGACAATGCCGACAGGCATTCGTTGACCTGAATGGACTTGCCCGGGTTTAGTAGAGAGACGGTTGGTTTATTTAGGCCATCGCTGCCTCGAATGTGATCGGCGATTTGCAGCCGAGCGCGGATTGACGTCGGGTTGGATTTTAGAAGCCGTCGATGTAGCGGCCAATGCGTTTTCAGCCTGATGGCGGGTTTGAAAACGGGTCAGCCAGACGAGCTCTGATTTGATGGTTTTGAACACGGTCTCCGCCTTCGCACTGTCCCCCAGGTCAAGAGCCCGAGGGCAGGCTACACAATTCCCCTTTCCGCTCTTGGCCGCGATCACGCCATAGGCTTTCAGGAACCTCTGATAGTTGTCGAAACAATACTGGCTGCCGCGATCGGAATGATGGATGAGACCCGGCGCTGGATTGCGCACGATGGTGGCGTGGCGCAGGGCTGCCAGCGCCAGGTCCTTTTTCAACCGGTCGCTTAAGGCCCAGCCAGAGTCTGTCCTTGGGCGAGCGAAGCCCGACCTGGGGAATGCGCCGAGAGAAGAGGTCGAGGACGATGGCGATAATCGGCCCAGCGGGATTGCTGTCCATCTTCGTTCTTGTTACGGCGCTTCTGGGTGGCTTTCAGGTCGTTGTCGCGCATCAACCGAGCCGTGCGATGGCGACCGATGCTTAAACCGTCTTCGCACAAATCAACATGCATGCGGGGGCTCCCATAGGTTCCGTTCGACGCCGCGAAACGCGCCCGGATATGGGCAAGCAAATGGGCTTCATTCCTGAAGCATCACAATCCGTAGCACTCCACGAGCCAGCCCTTGATCCCCGGTTCAGTTATCGTGGCGAGAATGTGGTGCAGACCCTGAACCGACAATGACTTTATCGAAGCTTTCAATGGGCGGTTCAGAGTGGAATGCCTGAATGTGCATTGGTTCATGAGCCTTGCCGACGCCCAGGAAAAGTTGGAGGCTTGGCGTCGATACTACTATGAAGAACGGCCCCATAGCGCGATTAGCGATAACGTCCCGATCATGATGATGAAATCAGGAGACGCAACCAACCCATCACCCGGATAAAGTCGGAAAATTCCAGCTTCCGGCGCTCCAAAGATGGGGATCAGAGCAAATGGTGGAAATACCCTCCGAACAGGTGATCGGTTAATGGGGGCAGGTCGGAATTTTTAATTCAGACGGCGTTTCCATAGGTGTTCTGGTGAAGCCGGATTAGCTGAATTTCGAAGCACCTATTCCGTATTATTTCCGTGCAAATGAAAAATCCGCCCACATGGACAATTAACCTATTGAAAACAATGGCGACCCCAACGGGATTTGAACCCGTGTTGCCGCCTTGAAAGGGCGGTGTCCTAAACCACTAGACGATGGGGTCGTTGCGGAGGGAGATTTATAGAGGCCAGCGCATCAGGTCAAGGATCAAGGCGGCTAAATTCACCAGGAATTTTCTTATTTATTCGCGCCGATAAATATTGGCCGTCCGTACGGGCTATTATATTTGCCCGGCAAGACTTTCCCCACGAGGTTTATTTTGCCGCTTTGGCGCATTGAATATCGAGTTACTTTTTTTCAAGTCATTTAACTAATTGCATCTAAACACTTATTCATGGCGTCGTCGTGGCGCCCGCTTTGCATTTTAATTGGGAGAGAATATTCATACGGAGTTCAATCCGCCATGCCGTCATTCAATATGTTTTCATCCAGCATCGCCGCGTTAAACGGGCATTCCAACGCTCTCGCCGCGATTGCCGATAATATCGCCAACTCCACGAGCGATGGCTACAAGCCGAAAGACATACTTTTTAAAGAACTGGTCAACGGCGGGAATCGATCCGAGGCTCAAACGTTCAACGGCATGGCGCCGATCAGCCGAACGCTTATCGATAAACAAGGTGAAATATTAAGCACCGGGCGGGGCCTGGACGCCGGGATTGCTGGATCCGGATTTTTCGTCGTGAATAGTCAATTAGCGGGGGCAGGTGAAACCTTGTTAACTCGCGCCGGCTCCTTTCAGCCCCGGGCGGAAAGTAATGGCCAGGTTTTTCTCGCGGACCAGGACGGAAACTTCCTCCAAGGCTGGCCCGCAAATACCACTGGCGGTTTCACGATCAGCACGACCATCGGTTCGCTTGGCCCCATCCGCATCGACCCCGGTTCCGCCACGTTCGCGCCTGTCGCCACGACATCGGCTACCATTCTCGCCAACCTTAACACGACAGATCCCGCAGGCTCGATATTGAATACCAATATTGATGTTTTCGACAACACCGGCGCCACCAATAACGTTAATCTGGCGTTCACCAAAAATGCCGCCCCGAACACATGGGATCTTGTTGTGACGTCCCCCGATGGCGCGGTTACCGCCGGGACTCCGGCCACAGTAACCTTCGACGCCACTGGCGCCATCATTGCGCCCGCTAACCAAAGCGTCAGCATTACCTGGACCAATGTAGCCGCCGGCGCCAGCACCATTTCGATTGATCTGTCCAATGTCAGCCAATTTGGCGCACCTTCCTTCCAGCAAGCGTTTAGCGCAAATGGCAATCCATCAGGAACGCTATCCACCGTCCGGATTAACGATAAAGGTGAAGTGGAAGGTCTGTTCTCCAATGGACGCACACGCGGTATTTACAAACTGCCAATCGCGACCGTTCGTAACACAGCCGCGCTTGAAGCCCAGTCTGGCACGCATTTTTCACTTGGCCAGAACACAGGGCTCGTCACGTTGCTCGAAGCCGACGTGAGTTCAATCGCGGGGGTGATCGGAGGCAGCCTCGAAAATTCATCGGTCGAACTAAGCGATGAATTTACTAAAATGATCGTGACGCAACAGGCGTATAACAACGCCGCCCAAGCCCTTCGTACGGTCGATGAAATGTTCCAAATCGCCGCGACGATGAAGACTTAACGTCCAGCCTTGGCTGAATCGTTGGCGCGTCATGTGACCGGCGCGGCGTCTTCAATAATAAGTTGAGCGTTCTCGCGCCCCTGCCAACGGTCTACTTGCAGATGACCGGCGATATGCAACGGCATTCCATTCGAGTTCAATAAGGCGGCCCCAAGCGGTCGTTCGACGGCGCGAAAAGCGATGGCTTTCAATCGCGCCCCATCCTGTCCTTTCAAAAAACAACGAACATGGTGGATTCCGACAACATCGGCCTTTTGTATGGAGACGCCGGGAAAGACGAATCTCGGCCGTGCGTTTCCCGATCCGAATGGGGCTAAACGGTCGAGCTTCGTAAGAAAATCGACCGTTGCTGCGGCGGGTTGGATCGCACCATCGACACTCAGTTCGGGAACCAGGGATCCCTCGCCGGCCGTCCCCGCAACCCACTGTGACAGAAACGATCGCAACGCCTCCAAAGCGCCTTCGGACACCGTGAAACCAGCCGCCATCGGGTGACCACCGCCGTTGAGCAGCAAATCCTGTTGGCGCGCGTTTAGAATCGCAGCCCCCAGATCAACGCCCCGAACGGAGCGCCCCGATCCTTTTCCAACGCCGTCCTCGATGGCGACGACGCAAGCGGGACGATTGTATCGCTCAACCAACCGGCTGGCGACGATCCCAATCACGCCCGGGTGCCAGCCATGCGCCGCAACAAAAACGACGCCGGGATCAGACGGTCTCGATTCGACCAGATCGATAGCTTCTTCCAGACAGCGCGCTTCGATGTCGCGGCGTTCCTTGTTGTAGCTATCGAGACGCCGCGCAATGTCCTGACATTCATCCTTGTCGTCGGACGCCAGAAGTCGAGCGCCAAGGCTTGATTCGCCAACACGTCCACCGGCGTTCACGCGCGGCCCCAACACAAACCCGGCATGATAGGCGCTGGGCGCTTCATCAATTCCCGCAACGTCGGCAAGCGCCGAAATACCAGGATTCCCCCGCCCGGCCATGACTTTACCACCCTGGGTCACGAAGACCCTGTTGATCCCCGTCAGTAACGCCACGTCGCACACCGTCCCCAGCGCCACTAAATCCAGCCACTGACGTAAATCCGGTTCAGCCCGCTTTTCGTACCAACCGCATTCCCGCAGCGCGCGATTTACCGCCGCCACCAATAAGAAGGTGACCCCGACCGCGGCCATCTGGCCATGCGGACTGTTATCGTCGAGCCGATTTGGGTTTATGACCGCATGGGCGCGCGGTAGTCTGGGTTCCGCAACGTGGTGGTCAACGACGATCACGTCCAGCC
>JABJJH010000077.1 GCA_018660965.1 Rhodospirillaceae bacterium
GCGCGCCCGGCGGTCGAAAAGGTGCTGGCCGATCATTTCGGTTGAGAGTCGCCTCGCACTTGACGTAGATCAAAGCGGCGATGGCGATTTGCCGGGATGATCGCGGAATGATCGCCGACCTCATCGCCCGATACGACCAGCGCGTCCCCCGCTACACCAGCTATCCGACCGCGCCGCATTTTGCTGCGGATGTAACGGTGGCGCATTACCGGCAATGGCTGGCGGAACTGGAGTCGAAAGACCCAATTTCGCTGTATCTGCATGTCCCGTTTTGCCGGGAAATGTGCTGGTATTGCGGATGCAACACCCGTGCGACGCGGCGGCACAGACCGATTGCCGCCTATCACCAACGGTTGTTGGCGGAAATCGACCTGACGGCCAGCGCCTTGCCAGACAGGATGACGGCCAGCCATATCCATTTCGGCGGCGGGTCGCCCAACATGCTGACGCCGGACGAATTCAACGCTGTCATGGCGCGCCTTCGAAATTCTTTCAATCTTACCGAGGGCGCCGAAATCGCGGTTGAAATCGACCCCCGCACGACGACGGACGCGTTCATCGATTCCTGCGCCGCGTCGGGGGTGACGCGGCTAAGCCTCGGCGTGCAGGATTTGAACGCCGCCGTTCAAAAAGCCGTCAACCGGATACAACCCTTCGAATCCATCGCGCGGATCGCCGACCGAGCGAAGCATCAGGGCGTCACCGACGTCAATATCGACCTGATGTACGGCCTGCCCGGTCAAACGGTTGAAAACATTCTGACCACCATCGACAAGGCCCTGACGCTTGAACCGACGCGGATCGCGCTGTTCGGCTACGCCCATGTGCCATGGATGAAACCGCATATGCGCTTGATTGACGACTCCGCGCTGCCGGACGCTGCGGCGCGCTGGAAGCAGGCCGCCGTCGCAAAGGAGCGGCTCGCCGCGCATGGTTACGTTGCGGTCGGCATGGATCATTTCGCGCGCCCGGACACCCCGCTTGCCCAAGCAGCGGCGGCGCAGACGTTGCGCCGGAATTTTCAGGGATACACGACCGACACGGCGACGACGTTATTGGGCTTCGGCGCCTCGTCGATTGGACAAACGCCGCGCGGTTATGTGCAGAACGACGCCGACGTCAGACGGTGGAGCAAAGCCGTCGACGCCGGAAAATTCGCCATCGTCAAGGGCCGCGAGACGAACGCCGACGATCACATGCGCCGCGACATCATCGAACAATTGATGTGCAACATGACCGTCGACGCCGAAGCCGTCGCCGCGCGGCACGGGTTTGGGCCCTCAAGTATTTGGGACTCCCTCGACGCGCTCGGCCCCATGGTCGCGGACGGTCTGGTTGTCGTGGACGGTCCCGTGGTCAGCATGACTGAACAGGGCGCGCCGCTGGTCCGCGCGGCGGCGGCGGCGTTCGACCGTTACCTCGCCCATAACGACGCGCAATCGCCGCGACACGCCCGCGCGGTTTGATATGGCCGTTTGATGTCCCGGATTGACTCCGGTTGAGGCGTCGCCAAACCGGGATTACACTAACGCACGCCAACTCTAGCCATGGATCCAGTAATGCCCGGTCCTTCGCCACCAACCGGAAACGCCAAATTCGCCGTCGGTCAGTTGATTCATCATCACCTGTTTGACTATCGCGGCGTCGTCGCCGACGTTGATCCGGAATTTCAGGGGTCGGAAGACTGGTACGAACAAATGGCGCGCTCGCGCCCGCCGAAGGACGCGCCGTGGTATCACGTTCTGGTTCATAACGCGACGCACACGACCTATGTCGCCGAACAAAACCTGGAAGCCGGTCCGTCGGACGACCCGGTCCGGCACCCGATGATAAAAGAAATCTTCGACGGCTTCGAAAACGGACGTTACATTGCCCACCGGCGGCCAAATTGACCGCCGTCGATCCTAATTGCACATGGCGGCCAAATTAACCGCCGCCCCCAACATCAACCGCACACCAAACCTAAAAGGAATTCCATGGCCGCCGATCCCGCACGCATCACCTCGCGCATCCTGATTGAAACCGAATCCGTTCTGTTTAATCCCAACGAGCCCTTCGTGTTCACCAGCGGGCGCATCAGTCCTGTCTATATCGACTGTCGGAGATTGATCTCGTTCCCCCGCGCGCGCGCCAAATTAATGGACATGGGCGCGGATTTGATCGAGGAGGCGATTGGCTTCGAATCGCTGGATGTGATCGCTGGCGGGGAAACCGCCGGCATTCCGTTTTCCGCCTGGATCGCCGACCGGTTGATGCTGCCCATGTGCTACGTGCGCAAGCAACCGAAAGGCTTTGGCCGCAACGCCCGCATCGAAGGCACGCTGAAAGAAGGCGACCGCGTACTGCTGGTCGAGGATTTGGCGACCGACGGCGGCAGCAAAATCAGCTTCGTCGATGGCTTGCGCGAAGCGGGCGCGGAATGCGGCCACACCTTCGTGATCTTCCACTACGGCATCCTGCCGCAAGGCATTCGCGATCTGGAGGGCCACGGCGTAAAATTGCACGCGCTGGCCACCTGGTGGGACGTCATCGCCTGCGCCGAGGAAGAAGATTATTTCAACAAGGACGACCTGCCCAAAGTGCGGGCGTTCCTGGAAGACCCGGACGGCTGGGCCGAACAAAACGCGCATAAAATAAAGAAACCCGAATAACCAACAGCGTTGGGAGCACAGGCATGACGGCCATGGATACGGTTTTGGTGGAAAAAGACGGCCCCGTGACCACGGTCATTCTGAACCGTCCCAAGGCGCGCAACGCGGTCGATAACGCCACCGCCGATGCGCTCGCCAACGCCCTGCGCGAATTCGACGCCGATGACGACGCCCACGTCGCGGTTGTGTATGGCGAAGGCGGCAGTTTTTGCGCGGGCGCGGATTTAAAAGCCATCGCGTCGGGCGAACGGCGCAAGCGCTACACCTTCGACGGCGACGGTCCCATGGGCCCCACGCGGTTGAAGCTGTCGAAACCAACCATCGCCGCCATTGCCGGATATGCGGTGGCGGGCGGTCTGGAAATCGCCTTGCTCTGCGATCTTCGCGTCATGGAGGAAGACGCCACCGTTGGCGTCTTCTGCCGCCGCTGGGGCGTTCCCCTGATCGATGGCGGTACGGTGCGGTTGCCGCGCCTCGTCGGCATGAGCCACGCGCTTGATATGATCCTGACGGGTCGTCCGGTCGGCGCGGAAGAAGCCCAGCGCATGGGATTGGCCAATCGCGTCACGCCAGCCGGAACCGCCCGACAGACCGCCGAGGCGCTGGCCCGTGAAATCGCCGCGTTCCCGCAGCTTTGCATGAACCTGGATCGCGAATCCGCGTACCGGCAATGGAACTTGACGCTTGAAGACGCCATGCAGGCGGAATTCAAAGCGGGTATGAAAGCCATTGAGGCCGAAGGCGTTCAAGGCGCCGCCCGGTTCGCCGCCGGCGCCGGACGTGGCGGCGCCTTTGGCGGGGAATA
>JABJJH010000352.1 GCA_018660965.1 Rhodospirillaceae bacterium
CGCTGGACGGCCGGATCGCCTTGCACAACGGCCAAAGCCAATGGATTACCGGACCGGCGGCGCGGGCGCGCGGACACATGCTGCGCGCGACCCATGACGCGATTTTGGTGGGAAGCGGCACGGCGCTGGCCGATGACCCGTCCCTGACATGCCGTCTTGAGGGATTGGAGGCGCGGTCGCCCGTGCGTGTGGTGCTGGACACCAAACTTCGGCTTCCCGTGGACAGTCAGCTTGCGCGTTCGGCGCGCGAGGGCCCGGTATGGGTGATGACGGGGGAGAAACCGGATGCGCATCGAAATGATGCGCTCTCCGCGCTTGGCGTTGAGGTGTTGGGCGTGGAGCCTGGGGAAGACGGCAGACCCGATATACGCGCGGTGTTGAATTTGTTGGCGGATCGGGGCATTACACGTCTTCTTGTCGAAGGGGGCGGCGGCGTTTTGTCCGCTTTTCTTCGCGCCGGATTTGCGGATAGGTTGGTCTGGTTTCGCGCGGCGAGCGCAATTGGCGGCGATGGCGTTCCCGCAATGGCGTCGATGGGCATTGACGACATGGCGCGTTTGGAACGTTTTGAACGCGAGGATGTGATCTCGTTGGGCGCCGATATAATGGAAGTCTATCGACGCCCGGATAGCGGCGGATGCGGAAGTGATGAATAGGATGAAATCGTGTTTACGGGATTGATCAGCGATGTCGGCGTGGTGCGGTCTGTATCGGGAAATGGCGATTCCCGGATTGTGATCGGCGCCAATTACGATATGTCGACGGTCGCGATGGGCGCGTCGATCGCCTGCGATGGGGCGTGCCTGACGGTCGTTGAAAAGGGTTCCAGTAGTTTTGCGGTGGATGTGTCGGCGGAAACGCTGTCCTGCACGACATTGGGCGACTGGACGGCGGATACGCGCGTCAATCTCGAACGATCCTTGCGCATTGGCGAGGAATTGGGCGGCCATTTAGTGCTTGGTCATGTCGATGGGGTCGCTGCGGTGATCGACCGCCGCACGGATGGCGACAGCATCAGGTTTGAATTCGAGGCGCCGGCGGATTGCGCGCGGTTCATCGCGCAAAAAGGCTCGGTGACGTTGAATGGCGCCTCGTTGACCGTAAACGATGTCGACGGCGCCCGGTTCGGCGTGAATATTATTCCACACACCGCCGAGGTAACGACGTTTGGCGCGTTGCAGGCGGGGTGTCGGGTAAACCTTGAGGTGGACCTGTTGGCTCGATATGTTGCGCGATTACAATCCGGCGCCCGGGCTTCTGGTTAAAATTGGCTTCTGGTTAAATTTCGGGAGCGCGGGATGAATTCGGGAGTTATCATGCAAGGCGGCGTACGTTCAGCAAGCTCAATCAATCAGGATTTGGAATCCGTGTCTTTCTCCGAGTACAAATCAAGCATCAGCGAGATCATCGAAGAAGCCCGGAACGGCAGGATGTTTGTTCTTGTCGATGACGAAGATCGGGAAAACGAAGGCGATCTTGTCATTCCCGCGCAAATGGCGACGCCGGAAGTCATCAATTTCATGGCCATGCATGGCCGGGGCCTGATTTGTCTGTCGCTAAATCGAGAGCGCATCGAGCAATTGGGGCTGACGATGCTGCCGCAGCAAAATTCCAGCCGTCTGGAAACCGCGTTCACCGTGTCCATTGAAGCGCGGGAAGGGGTGACGACGGGCATATCCGCCCCCGACCGCGCCCGGACCGTGGCCGTCGCCATTGATCCGACGAAGGGCCCCGGCGACATTGCGACGCCCGGACATATTTTCCCGTTACTGGCGCGCGACGGCGGCGTGCTTGTCCGCACCGGTCATACCGAAGCGTCGGTCGATATCGCGCGTCTGGCGGGGTTGAACCCGTCCGGATTGATCTGCGAGATCATGAATGACGACGGGACCATGGCGCGCCGCGAAGATCTGGTGAAATTCGCCCAGTTCCATAGTTTGAAAATTGGTACGATTGCGGATTTGATCGCGTATCGCCGACGCCATGACCGACCGGTTCGCCGCGTTGTCGATTCGTCGTTACGCAGCCGGTTCGGCGGTGACTGGGATATGCATGTCTTCGCCAACTCCGTTCCCTACGCGGAACACATCGCGTTGGTGAAAGGCGACATTTCGACCGATGATCCCGTGCTGGTCCGCATGCACGCAATTAATATATTCGACGATGTGCTGGGCTCGCTGGACAGCGACAGGGCCGGCGCCTTGCAATCGTCGATGAAACTGATTGGCGAGGCCGAACGCGGTGTCGTCGTCGTCATCCGGGAATGGTACGACACCATGTTGTCGGACCGGGTGCATGCGCGCAACGGCGACGTTGGCAAAGCGTCGGAGAAGCACAAAACGGAATTGCGCGACTACGGCGTCGGGGCGCAGATTCTGCTGGAATTGGGCGTGCGGGATATGATTTTGCTATCGAACGCACCGAAGAAAATCATCGGAATTGATGGATATGGGCTGAACGTGGTCGATCACCAGACCATCCCCGTCCTCAAGGATATGGCATGGCCCGACGACAACACAGAATAATGATTGTGGAATCGCGGTATTACGAAGATATCGCGGAAGAACTTCTACGCGGCGCCACGAAGGCGCTGGACATGGCGGGGGCGCTCTACGAGCGAGTGACGGTGCCGGGCGCGTTCGAAATTCCCGCCGCGGTGAAGTTCGCGGTCGATGGCGCGAAGGCGGGCTCGGACGCGGCTGCGTTCGACGGCTTCGTGACGTTGGGCTGCGTTATTCGCGGCGAAACGAC
>JABJJH010000494.1 GCA_018660965.1 Rhodospirillaceae bacterium
CAAAACGGCGCTTATGTTCGTGCTCTGGGACAAATTGAACTGGTGTTTACGTTCGCCGTTTCCTATTTCGTCTTTCGTGAACGGCTGTCATGCACTGAATTCATCGGCATCTTGTTCGTCGTCGGAGGTATTTTGGTTCTGCTTGGCGCTCCTTAAAATACCGCCAACGATATACCGGCTACGGAATTACAAGCCCGCGCCTTGCGTATTCAGCGCCGACTCCGTATTGCGATCATGAACATCGCATACTTGGCGCATTGGAAAAAACCCTTGGAGAAAACCGGTCGAACGAATTTCGGCATTATCTTTTTAGTGTTGTCCACGGGATTTACCGCCCTTGTCGACGCCACTGCGAAGGTTCTGTCCGCCGATCAACACGCCATGGTCACGGTTTGGGGCTACTTCCTGGGCATATTGCTGATGTTGCTGATTTATGCGGGCGTAAAGCGCATCCCGCTTCGTCAGTTGACCCGAACGAACCGGCGCGGGTTTCAGGTTATGCGCGCCGGGTTGCTGGTCTGCACTATCGGGACTTTGTTCGCCGGACTTAAATACATTCCCTTGGCGGACGCCTCGGCCATCATGTTCATGGCCCCGTTGTTCATCACCGCCTTATCCGTGCCGATTTTAGGGGAACACGTTGGCCCGCACCGATGGGCGGCGGTGGGCGTTGGTTTGATTGGGGCGCTCATTATCATTCGCCCCGGCGGCGAACTGACCCACTGGGCGGCGATCCTGCCGCTGATCAGCGCGCTGTCCTTCGCCGCCTTTCAAATCGCGACGCGGCATCTCGCGGCGACCGAAGACACGCTGGTTACATTATTTCACACCGCCGTTGGCGGCTTCGGGTGGAGCAGCGCCATCGTCTGGTACGTGTGGACGCCGCCGACGGCAACGGTGTGGTTTGTCTTTCTCGCCATCGGCGTTTTAGGCGTGGGTGCGCATTTCTGCATAATTCGCGCCTATGACGAAGCCCAGGCGTCACTGCTGGCGCCCTTCAATTACATGAAATTGATCTGGATTGTCGCATTGGGATATCTCGTTTTCGACCATATACCTGACGCGTATGTGTTTGGCGGAAGTGGGATCATCGTCGTTAGCGGACTCTACATTTTATACCGCGAAAGCAAAACTGCGCGACGTCGCTAGAGCCCAACACGCAGACCGGCAACACCCGCCACACGATGGGCAATTGATTCCCCGACTCATGGCGGAATCTGCCGATGACTCAGACCCATAAAATTAAACTTACAATAACATATTGTTTTAATTAATAATTTAAAATCTTATCCACTGGCACGCCCATTGCGATCCTAGCAGGCAGTACGGAGTAGTTCGGCAAGTGTCGGCATCTTCGAAGGATCGCAGAGGCGCCGTTAAGCCAAAGCATTTCTTCCTTTGAAGGCGCACATCGTCGCACCACGAAATCACGGCCAAAGACAGCCGCGACCGTCAGAAGGCGGATTAGGTTTATTCTAGAAAGGAAGCTATTCAAATGGCGGATGACATCATTCTATCAAGTGCAGTCCGTAGCAACCTGCTATCTCTGCAGAACACCTCTTACAATATCGACACAACCCAAACCCGGTTGTCCAGTGGACTACGCGTGAGTTCACCGTTGGATGACGCAGCTGCGTTTTTCGCGGCGACCGGTCTAAACAACCGCGCCAGTGACTTAAGTGACTTGAAGGACAACATCGATCAGTCCATCAGCGCCATCGAAGCTGCGGTAAACGGCCTCGAAGCCATCACTGAATTGGTCGAACAGGCAAAAGGTCTCGCCATTTCCAGTAAGGCGACCGGCGACACGACTGAGCGTTCGACATTGTCCGTGCAATTCAACTCGCTTTTAACCCAGATCGACGCTCTGGCGAACGACGCCAGTTTCGGCGGCACGAACCTTCTTCAAGCGGCGCCGGACAATTTGGCGGTTACGTTCAACGAAGACGCCACCAGCAACCTGACCGTTGCCGGTATCGATTCAACGACCGGCACTGCCGGCATCAACATTGCGGTTGCTGGCAACGCTTTCCTCAATGACTCTGACATCAACGTCGCGCTTACCGCCGTGAACACGGCGATCACATCCCTGCGGACGACGGCGTCGACATTGGGATCGAATTCCAGCGTGCTGCAAACCCGGCTTAATTTCACACAGGAATTAGCCAACACCCTGACGGGTGGCGCGGGTAAGCTGACCCTGGCGGATTTGAACGAGGAAAGCGCCAATTTGCTGGCCTTGC
>JABJJH010000398.1 GCA_018660965.1 Rhodospirillaceae bacterium
AGCTGTCGAGACCAGAAATCGCGCTCAGTTCCTGGGTCAGGTGCCCAAACAACAGCGAAAGTCGTACAGGCGGCTTGCTCGGGGCACAAAACATCGACAACATGCAAGAAAGGGCATTCTACTTGGGGAATGTCGGTTAAGGTCGGAATTAACCGCTATTGCTTTTTCGAAATACGGAATGGCTTTCGCATATGCTCCCCCTGCTTGATGCGCGAGACCGCGAAACAACAAGGCGGAGCCATTTTGGGGGTCGAGCGCGATGGTTTGGTCAAAGGCGCTGCCAGCCGCCGTGTAACGTTGCAGTTTGTATAATGATAGGCCGAGGTAAAAATTGGCGTCTGCAGATTTTGGTTCGCGCGACACGGCGCCCTGCAAGGCGCTGACCGCCTTTTTATACGCGCCGTTCTCATACTGTCTCAAACCGTTTTCAAATTCTGAAGACGCAGCGTACAGATCTGTGGAGACCAATAAGAACGCGGTCGATAACACCGACAATACCGTGTAACGGCGACTCAACATCTTGATGAAACTCATAAATCTAAAACCTGTTCATAATTGTTGATCGCAAATTATATGAAGATCAACGTTTGATCAATCAGCTCCGCGACATGGCGGCGTGGGCGGGTTCCAGAACACCTGTTCCAGTAAAGATAAAGGCGGTTCGTGGAAATATCGAATTCCCATGAACCGCCGATTGTCTTCCAGCAGGGTTGAGCTTAGGAGGACTTACCCCTGCCGGCTTTCTTGCTGTTCTCCTTGGCGGCTGTTTTCGCCGCGTCTTTTGCAGCAGACTTTGCAGCAGACTTTGCAGCGGACTTTGCAGCGGACTTTGCAGCCGATTTAGCGGCTGACTTAGCTGCGGTTTTAGCTGCGGTTTTAGCGGCAGACTTCGCAGCAGACTTCGCAGCCGACTTGGCGGCTGATTTTGCGGCCAGTTTTGCGGACGATTTGGCTGAATCTTTCGCGGACGATTTGGCGCTGGATTTTGCAATGCCCTTGGCCGTGCTTTTGGCAGCGCTGCGGGACGCATCCTTAAACGCACCCTTGGTGTCCTTGGCGCCGTTGAATTTGTCGCCGCTGAAGCGATCAACCATGGACAGGAATTTCTCTTTTTCTCTTTCGGCCTTGTCCAGGAAGCTGTCATTCCCGGTTTTTTCGGCGAGTTGCAGGAATTTCGCTTCCGCCTCATAAGCTTTCGTCAGAGAATTGATCTGCAGCTTATTGTAGTCGCCGTCGAGAATGGCCTGCAATTGGGCGGCGTCGAGGTTGACGAGGAGATCGCTGGCGACAGCGTTATTGAGAGAACGATTGAGCGCAAACAACTGTTCTTCGGACAATTCACCGACCAGCGTTTCAACTTCCGCGCGTTCGCCATCAATTGTCTGTTGCGCCAGATCGGCTTCGGCCTGAATCGAATCGAGTTCGCCTTGCGCCGCGTCCACCGACGCTTGCGCATCTTCAATCGTGGATAACGAACCGGCGGCGTCGGCCTCGACGGTTTGCAACGCCAGCTGCGACTCGTCCAAGGTGACCTGGGCGTCGCTAACCGATGTTTCCAATGTGGCGATTTCGGCTTCTAAATCCGCAATAGCGGCGGTGTTGGCGTCGCTCGTCGGCTGCGCCTGTAAGGCTGTGAGCGCATCCTGGGCGTCGCTAAGGTCCTGCGTCGATGTATCGACCGCGCCTTGCGCATCGTTAACGTCGCTCTGCGCATCGGCGATGGCGGTCAACGAACCGGCGGCGTCGAGTTCGGCTTGTTGTAAATCTTGCGTCGCCTGATCCAGCGTCGCCTGGGCCTCAAGCGTATCAGCTTCGAATTCATCCAGTGCGGCCTGATCTTCCGCCATAAACGTATCGACCAACCGGTCAGGGTCCAGAAATTTCTGCGTTTCATCCGTCGTCGGCTCTTGCTCGACCTGCGGATCAGTCGTGGGCGTCGTCTGCGCATAGGCGGGGAACCCTACGCCCAGAAAGAAAAGTCCGCCGACGGCGAGGGGAAGCAAATTCTGTTTTTTCTGGAACTTTAAAATTTTCATGGAGTCTACCTTTTCAGGGATGCGCATGGAGAGGAAATCAAACCAAACGAACTTTCGCGAATATTGTTGAAACAGACTGAGTGAGCAGTGATGAACATCACACATTTGGTAATAATAGCATTTATTTCAGCGTTATCAACAATAATGACGCGGTTATAAGCTCATATTTATTATTATTACTTAAATATATACTGTATTTGATTAAATAAACGTACGCTACCACAACGCCGCAGGCCTCGCCTTCCGCAACGGTGCGGGTGTTTCCTGGAAATCGGATTGCAGCCACTGTTATCCATGTTTAGTCTGCGCGTCTTAATGTGACGAATCACAAAACTCACACGCCTTCCCGGGAGACGCATACATCATGGAAAAACGGCAATTGGGGTCATCTTCGCTTACAGTTGCGCCGATCACCTTTGGCGGCAATGTCTTCGGATGGACAGCGGACGAGGCCATGTCCTTCAAGTTATTGGACGCTTTCGTCGATGCGGGATTCGATTTCATCGACACCGCCGATGTGTATTCGCGTTGGCACGACGGCAACGAAGGCGGCGAGTCGGAAACGCTTATCGGCAAGTGGTTGGCCAGCCGGGGTGGGCGCGACAAGGTCATTATCGCCACGAAGTTCGGCATGGAGATGGGGCCGGGCAAGGTCGGACTGTCGCCAGCGTACATGGTGGAAGCGGTGGAAGCCTCGCTGCGCCGGCTGAAAACCGATTACATCGATTTGTATCAATCCCATAAGGACGACCCGGATACGCCGGTGGAAGCCACGCTGGAAGCCTATGCCCGGTTGATTGAGCAGGGAAAGGTGCGTGAAATCGGCGCCTCCAACTTCACCGCCGATCGCCTCAAGGAAGCGCTCGATTTAAGCAAGAAAGGGCTGCCCCGCTATCAAAGCCTGCAGCCGATCTACAGCCTTGTTGAACGCGATACGCTGGAAGGACCGCTGGAGGATTTGTGTCTGGCGGAAAACGTCGGCGTTATTGGATTCTATTCGCTGGCTAGCGGATTTTTGACCGGGAAGTATCGATCTAAGGCGGACATGGCGGGTCAAATTCGCGCCCCTCGGGTGGAAAAATACCTCAATGACAAAGGCTTCGGCGTCGTCGCCGCACTGGATGAAGTCGGGGAGAAACACGGCGCGAAGCCAGGACAGGTGGCGATGGCGTGGTTGATGGCGCGTCCCAGCGTCTGCGCGCCCATTGCCAGCGCGACGAATCTGGATCAATTGGATGAACTGGTTAAATCGGTCGATGTGACGCTCGACGCCGGTGATATCGCCAAGCTCGACGCCGCCAGCGCCTGAGCGCTGCTTCGGGTTTTATTTGGCCGCGTATTCCTGGACCCGCCGCTTCGCTTTTGAGATGTCGGCGGGCGACATGGTTTTTGTCAACGCGGTCAGGTTGTTGCGCGCCGTCTTGTTACCTTTCGCCGCCGCCAGCGTGTACCATTTATAGGCCTCTATCTTGTCTTTCGGAACGCCGGTCCCGTTGGCGACGATCCAACCGATCTGGTTTTGGGATGCAGCGTGCCCGCGCTCGGCGCCTTTTCGGTACCATTCGGCGGCGCCTGTGGGGTCCTTGGCCCGCCCCAGCCCAAGTTTGTGCATCGTTCCCAGATTGTAAGAGGCGAGGGCGTATTTTTTCGCGGCGGCTTTCGTGAACCATTGGTAGGCGGCGTCGTAGTCCTTCGCCACGCCCTTTCCTTTCATGTGCAGCCACCCAAGACGGGATTGGGATGCGGGAAATCCCTTTTCCGCCGCCGTGCGAAACCACGCCAGGGCCTGGGCCGGATCTTTCTTCACGCCTTTCCCCTGGGTGTACATCCAGCCAAGTCTGTTTTGCGCATAGACGTAATTATTGTTTGCGGACCTCTTGAACCACACCGCCGCCTCGCGGTGATCTTTCGCAACACCGATCCCGCGATAATAATACCAGCCATAGCGATACTGCGATCCGGCGTGACCGGCTTCGGCGCCCTTGCGATACCATTCAGCGGCGACCGCATG
>JABJJH010000490.1 GCA_018660965.1 Rhodospirillaceae bacterium
GCGCGCCCCGAAATGTCTGCTGTGTCCGTGGGCGCAGGGATGCAAGGGACGGGACACGGCGGAGACGCTGCCGCGGCGTTTGCCGAAAGGCGAGAAACCGACGCGGCGCGGCGCAGTGTTCTGGCTGACCGATACGACCGGCGCCGTGCTGCTGCGACGGCGCCCAGAATCAGGGTTGTTGGGCGGTATGATGGAAGCGCCGTCGACGCCGTGGTCGGAAGGACCCTCGCCGGAATGGGATGACGCCTGGCGCCACGCGCCAATCGCCGCCGATCATCGCGTGGCGTCGCCCGGCATGGTGCGACACGGGTTCACCCATTTTCATCTGGAACTTGTTGTGCTCACCGGCCAGGCGGATGAAGAAACCGTCGCGCCGCCGGGCGCGCTCTGGTGCCCTATCGACCGGTTGGGGGATCAGGCGCTGCCGACACTGATGCGCAAGGTCGCGGCGCACGCCCTCGGCGGGCCATAAACCAACGGGGTCGCCTAACGGGGTCGCCTAATGCAGTTCCGCGCGAATTTGGCTGCGCAGCGCGTCGATGGGAATGGTCTTGCCTTCCACGTTATAGCACCAGAAAGACCAGCCGTTGCAGCTTGGCGCGCCCTGCACCGCCGCGCCGACCTGATGGATCGACCCTTGATGGTCGGCTGAAATCAACGTGCCGTCGGCGCGCACCTTGGCCGACCATTTTCGGCACGGGCTGGTCAGGACATCCCCCGTGTTCAACATGCCGCGTTCGACAAGAGTGCCAAATGGCACGCGCGGTTCGCGGCGTTTCGATGGCGTTTCAAGCAAGGACGCCTCTTCCACGGGCCGCGTCTTGGCGAGCCGCGCCGTGGCGGCGGCGATATACGTCTTATCCCGTTCAATGCCGATAAAGTTGCGATGCAGTTTCTTGGCGACCGCGCCGCTGGTGCCCGTGCCGAAGAAGGGGTCCAGCACGACATCGCCGGTATTCGACGACGACAGGATGACGCGATGCAGGATCGATTCAGGTTTTTGGGTCGGGTGGACTTTTTTACCGGCGCTGTTTTTCAACCGCTCATGACCCGTGCAAAGCGGCGCCACCCAATCGCTTCGCATTTGCAAATCTTCGTTCAGCGCCTTCATGGCTTCGTAATTGAAGGTGTAGCGCGCATCCTTCGACTTCGAACACCAAATCATGGACTCATGCGCGTTGGTGAAACGCTTTCCCCTGAAGTTCGGCATTGGGTTGGTTTTCACCCAGATAATGTCGTTCAGGATCCAGTATCCAAGGTCCTGCAGCGTCGCGCCGACCCGGTAGATATTGTGGTAGCTGCCGATGACCCAAAGCGCTCCGTCTTTTTTAAGAACGCGTTTGGCGGCGGCGAGCCAGTCATGCGTGAACCGGTCGTATTCGGCGAACCCGGCGAATTTATCCCAGTCTTCCTCGACCCCATCGACCTTTGTATTGTTTGGCCGCTGTAATTCGCCGGACAATTGCAAATTGTACGGTGGATCGGCAAAGATTAAGTCAACCGATTCTGCCGGAAGACTGTTCATTTGTTCGATGCAATCGCCAACAAGAATGCGATTCAAGGGCAGTTTATTTGGGTTTTGTTTTGTATTTATCATGCCCGGATACTGATTCGAGCGATTCTCCGCGTCAATCCTACATTTTTGCCTACCAGATGTTGTGGTTTTACTTGAGAAGCGCCGCTATGGGTTTGAACCCACGCCGATGATGCGGCGTAACGCCCAGGCGCAACAACGCCGCACGATGTTCGGCGGTGCCATATCCGGCGTTGTGCGACCAGCCGTAACCGGGGTGATCCGCGTCGAGTTCAGACATGATCCGGTCACGCGTCACCTTGGCGACGATGGATGCGGCGGCGATGGACAGAGACCGCTGATCGCCCTTGACCACGGTTTGCGCCGCGCAGGTCAATGTCGGCGCCCGATTGCCGTCAACCAGGGCGATATCCACCGGATGGACCAGATTTTGAACCGCGCGCGCCATCGCGGTCATTGTCGCCGCCAGAATGTTATCCCGTTCGATCTCCGCCACGCTCGACAAGCCAACGCCGATATCGACAGTCCCCAGCCGAGCCTGTTCTCGCAACGCGTCGAACAGCGCCTCCCGGTTTCGCGCGGTCAGCTTTTTCGAATCGTCCAGCCCGTCGCGCAAGGCGTCCGGCAACGCGGCCTGCTCCAGAACAACGGCGGCGGCGGCGACCGGCCCCGCCCAAGGCCCGCGTCCCGCTTCATCGATACCCGCGATACGGCCTTCCAGTCTGGATTCCAGTTCGAAGTCAGGCATCTGATTTGGGAGCGATTGGTGATTTGGGAGCTGTTGGTTTTTCAGGCGCCGGCAAACGTGGCGTTTGCGCCGCATCGAGCACCGCATCGGGTTCTCGCGCGGCGTCCTTTCGCGAGATCAAACGATGGCGCACTGTTCGGGCGGATCGCGCAACCGCCATGGCCCAGGCGCCGACTTCGGCGGTGGCGTGGCGTGTGAACCGCCATTCCCGGAAATAGATCAACCGTAACAGGTGGCCCAGACCGTCCGTCCGTTGCGCCGCGCGATGTTGCAGGCGGCGCACGCTGGTGAGCCACAAGGGCCCCGTCATCAGGGACAACACCGTCACCGCGACGACCAGTCGGTAAATGTCGGAATCAATCACACTCCGGTCTATCGCCGCCGCGCCAAGAACGAATGAAAACTCGCCAAGCTGGGCCAGAATTAAACTGGACAGAAACGCGCGGCGCCACGTTTCGCCCATGAACCGCAAAATCGCGGTGTTCAATGCCGTCTTGAACACCGACACCAGAAACCACAACACCAGCACCAGGCCAAGATTGGCCCAAAGAAATTGCAAATCGATCAGCAGTCCAATCGACAGGAAGAACACCATCAACAGAACGCTTTGTATCGGATGGGCGCTTTCCCGCACGGCTTGGCGCTGGTTGCTGCTGCCGACCAGCAACCCGGCCAGAAACGCGCCGAAAGCGGGCGACAACCCCAGCAGACCACCCAGCGCAGCGCAGGCGAAACACCAGGTCAACGCCACGATCGGCGTCAAATCCATGCCCCCGACCATCGCTGAGGACAAGGGCAGATTTATGTGGCGTCGGCGGCTCAGGTAAACCGTCGCGACCGCGAGCAGCGCAATCGACGCCACGATCTTGAAAATCACCGCAATTGCGAAACCATCCCCGGCCAGCGCGCCGACGATCAACAGCATTGGCCCCACCGCCAAATCCTGCGCTACCAGGACGCCGACCGTCACACGCCCCACTCTGGTGCGGAGTTCACCGACCTCTTCCAGCATGCGTATGGCGACGGCCGTGCTGCTCAACGCCAGAACAAATCCAAAGAACACCGCATGGGATGCAGGCCAGCCAAAAAAGCGCGTCACGGCCAAAAGAACGACGACGCTGACGGCGACCTGCATGACGGTGCTGAATACGGCGAGGCGCCATCCGCGCCGGAAATTGCGCAACGACAATTCCATGCCAACAAAATAAAGCAGCATCAGAACGCCAAGTTCAGCCAACGCGCCAACCTGTGTCCGGTCGCTGATCAGGCCAAGACCGGACGGCCCCAGCAGCACCCCGGCAAGGATATATCCAACGATGGCCGGTTGACCCAGGCGCGCAAACAAAGTGCCGCACAGGGTCGCCGCCCCCGCGACGACGGCGATGCCGGTTAAATCGAAACTGGTTTCCATTGCCGCGAGTCTAGCACGCGCGCGCTATTTGCGCATGTTCGGTTGGCGTCAAAAAAGCGTTAGCTGATCGCCGGGGCGCGGCGGGACCGAAAATTGGGTGATGTCCAGATCATGTCGGCGTTTGTTCAGACCAAACCGGGCGCTGGCGAGTTTAAAGCGTTTGTTCAAAAGCGTCGCGTAAACGCCGGTCCCGGTCATGCGCGTTCCCCAATTGGCGTTGTAGTCGGCCCCGTTGCGCGTGTCCCGGATCAGCGACATGACATGGTCGGCGCGGTCCGGAAAATTGCCGCGCAGCCATTCCAGAAACAGATCGCGAATTTCTAGCGGCAAGCGAAGCAGGATATAGCCCGCCGCCGAGGCGCCGGCTGCGCGCGCGGTTTCCAGAATCGTTTCCAGTTCGGCGTCGTTGAGCGCCGGTATCATCGGCGCCGCCAGGACGGCGGTGGGCACGCCCGCCTGAGCCAGGGCCGTTATCGCTTCGATCCGTTTTGCCGGCGTCGGCGCGCGCGGTTCCAGCTTTCGCGCGATGGCGCGGTCCAGTGTGGTGACGGACACCGCCACATGCGCCAATCCCTTTGCGGCCATCGGTTGAATGATGTCGAGGTCGCGAACGACCAGGGAAGATTTGGTGACAAGGGCGAATGGATGGTTGAACGCCGCCAGAACTTCGAGAATGCGGCGGGTCAGCTTCTGTGTGCGCTCTACCGGCTGGTAAGGGTCGGTGTTGGTTCCCAGCGCCATGGTCGCCGGAACGTATCCGGGCTTTCGCAGTTCTTCGGCCAATAATTCGGGCGCATTGGGTTTGTGGAACAGGCGGGTTTCGAAATCCAGGCCGGGCGACAGGCCGTAATAGGCGTGCGTTGGCCGCGCGAAACAATAGATGCAGCCGTGTTCGCAGCCGCGATAGGGATTGATGGAGCGGTCGAATGGCACGTCCGGCGATTGGTTATACGTGATGATGCGCCGGGCCGAATCGACGCCCAAGGTCGTGAGAAGCGGCGGCGACGCAAAGTCTTCGGGCAATTCCGACTCCGGGACCAAATCGTCGTCGCGGTCCCAGCCATCGCTGGTCGCAACGCGCTCGAACGATTCGTAACGACCCACCCGGTTGCTGATCGCCCCGCGCCCTTTCCTGACTTTGTCGGGAACAATATCAATCATGCCACACCTTACAGAACAAAAAGGGAACATACAAGCTTGCCGGATCGCGTCATTTCGGCGATAAAGGGCGCGCCATGGGCAGATTAAGCGTTATCATTCCAACGTTGAACGCAGGGGCGGGGCTGCGCCGCAGTCTGCCGCCGCTGGCGGCGTTCGATGGCCTGGAAATCCTGCGGGAACTCATCTTCGCAGATGGCGGATCGGACGACGACACCCTGGCCATCGCCGACGCCGCAGGCGCGGAAATCGTGACTGCCGCAAAAGGGCGCGGGCTTCAACTCGCAACCGGGGCAGCGGCCGCGCGCGGCGATTGGCTGCTGTTTCTCCATGCGGACACGGTTTTGGATGCGCGATGGCGGAATGTTATCGAAGCGTTCATCGAACAGCCATCGAACCGGAAACGCGCGGGGTATTTTCGATTTGCGCTAGATGATTCAACACTCGCTGCGCGGGTTCTGGAAAAAATCGTCGCGGCCCGTTGTTGGCTTCTGGGTTTACCCTACGGCGACCAGGGATTGCTGATCGCACGGGATTTTTACGGTGAACTTGGCGGCTTTCCAGCGGTTCCCTTGATGGAGGATGTGGCGCTGGTCCGGCGCATCGGGCGCCGCCGCATGGCGCCGCTGGCGGCGACGGCGACGACATCCGCCGCGCGCTATCGCAAGGATGGATATCTGTTGCGACCCTTGCGCAATTTAATATGCCTGACTCTGTATTTTCTCGGGACGCCGCCCCGCTTTCTTTTGAAGTTATATGCATGAACCGGCATGTGGTGATCTTCGCCAAGGCGCCGAGGCTGGGCCGCGTGAAAAGCAGATTGGCCGCCGATGTCGGCGCCGTCGAAGCATGGCGATTTTATCGCAATACATTGGATCAGACGGTTCGGCGTTTACGCCGCGATCCCCGTTGGACTTGCTGGCTGGCGGTTACTGGCGGGCCCGCGCGATGGCCGGTTGGCGTGCGGCGGCGCGAACAATGTACAGGCGACCTTGGGCGCCGGATGAACGGCGTCATGCGGTCAATGCCGTCGGGGCCGGTCGTGATCATCGGCGCCGACATACCCCATATCAAGCCGCGCCACATCGAAGCGGCGTTCCGGAAACTGGGGTCGCATGACGCCGTGTTCGGCCCCGCCGACGATGGCGGTTATTGGCTTGTGGGGTTTCGGCGGCGACCGGTCATCCCGACGCCCTTCGCCCCGGTTCGCTGGTCCAGCGAACACGCGTTGGCGGACACGGTCGCGAATTTCGACCGTCGTCATCGCGTGGCGTTTTGTGATGTTCTGAGCGATATCGACGATGGAGCCGCGTTGGCGGATTATGTTTCCAGCAGGCGGGGCATCATTTCGACGAAATTACAGGGCATGAACCGGTAGTCCAGTTGATGCTGGAAAATTTCGTCCCAGGCGTCGCGGCACGCGCCGGTAGATCCTGGAAGGGCGAACAAATACGTGCCGTTGGCGACGCCCGCGACCGCGCGGCTCTGGATCGTCGAAGGGCCAATTTTCTGGAAACTGATCCAGCGGAACAACTCTCCAAAGCCAGGAATTTCTTTTTCCATCACCTTCGAGAACGCTTCGGGCGTCACGTCCCGTCCGGTCACCCCGGTGCCGCCGGTCGAAATAACGCAATCGATTTCCGGGTTGTTGATCCAGTCGCGCAACTGTTCTTCGATGGTTTCGATAACGTCCTTGACGATGGCGCGGTCCGCCAGAACGTGACCGGCGTCGCCCAGCCGTTGCACCAGCGTGTCCCCGGAACGATCATCGGCGAGCGTGCGGGTATCCGACACGGTCAGGATGGCGATGCGAACCGGCAGGAAGGTCCGTTTGTCGCTAATTGGCATTGCGCGCCGCCTTTACATTGTTCTGGTCAAAGGGAGTGTAGACTGGCCATTCGCCCGCCGCGACCGCGTCGAGCGACGGCGTCGGTTGCCC
>JABJJH010000330.1 GCA_018660965.1 Rhodospirillaceae bacterium
ATGTCGATCAGCGCATCGGCGCGCGTCTTGTTCTTGTCTGACGCCAGGGTGCTTCGAATGTACGGCCCGACATTGATGTGATCAATAGCCAGGAGCGACACCTTCTTGATGCCAAGCTCGGTCAGCTTTTCAAAGGTTTCCTCCACCAGCTCGGCGCCGGCTTCGTAGAGAACCTCCCCTGTTTCCGGATCGATGATGTCGGTCGCGAAATAACGGCCAAGCATCTCTTCTTCGCTCACCCGAACTTCCGCCAGGCTGGATTCCTCCAGCTTCCGGAGCAAACGCGGCGTCACTTTTTGTCCCGCTTCCGCCGCCGCTTTGCCGGTCTTGGCGTTTATCAGATCGTACACCAACTTGGCGCCGCTATATCGTGCGGCCTCAAACGGGCATTTCCACCCGCCCTTCACCTGCGTGAATTCAATCTTGTCGTAAAACAGCCCAAGAATGTCCGTCGGCGACAAGCCTTCGGCGTCCTCGGCTGACAACTCCTTGCCCTCGCGCGCCAGTTCTTCCCGCTTTGCTTCCGTGGCGTCGCTGTCCAGCGCCAAAAGCAGCGTCGTCGCCGGCAATTTGCGACGACGGTCGATCCGAACATAGAGCAGGTCCTTGGCGTCATATTCGAAGTCGAGCCAGGACCCACGATAGGGAATCACCCGCGCGGCGTGCAGATATTTACCCGAAGAATGCGTTTTGCCTTTGTCGTGGTCGAAAAACACGCCTGGCGACCGATGCATCTGGCTCACGATGACGCGCTCGGTGCCATTCACGACAAATGTACCATTGGGCGTCATGAGCGGCATATCGCCCATATAAACGTCCTGTTCCTTGATGTCGCGGATCGACCGCGCGCCCGTGTCCTCGTCGATATCCCACACGACAAGGCGCAGCGTCACCTTAAGCGGCGCGCCATAGGTCATGCCGCGTTGCTGGCATTCCTCCACGTCGTATTTCGGCTCTTCCAGGCGGTAGTCCACATACTCCAATTGCGACCGATCAGCGAAATCCTTGATCGGGAACACCGAAACGAACACTTCTTGAAGACCGGACGCTTCGCCGTCCTCCCGCCCTTGCAGAAACAAGTCATACGATGATTTCTGCACCTCGATAAGATTCGGTAGCGGCGCCACTTCGGTAATTCGCCCAAAACTTTTGCGAATACGCTTACGACCCGTGAAGGACTTCGGCATTCTTCATCCTCGCATCAAATATTTGTTTCGCCGGCCATTCGACGAAACATCACGCCTCGCAGGAGAAAACCGCTTCCCCACCAGACGCAAAATACGCGACGCCGGAGAAAACTGCATCTCCGGGCGCGCGAAACGAGGCGGCGCCTTTGGGGCGACCGCCTCGCTCGAAACCATGTAGCAGGGGTTGTTACTTAAGTTCAACCGTTGCGCCCGCTTCCTCAAGTTTCGTCTTAATCTCTGCGGCCTCATCCTTGCTGACCGCTTCCTTGACCGCCTTGGGCGCGCCTTCGACGAGATCTTTCGCTTCCTTGAGGCCAAGACCGGTAATGGTCCGAACTTCCTTGATAACGTTGATCTTCTTCTCGCCGAACGACGCCAGGATGACGTCGAATTCGGTTTGCTCTTCGGCAGCTTCCCCGCCCGCCGCCGCAACAGCAACAGCAGCGACAGGAGCCGCAGCCGATACGCCCCATTTTTCTTCGAGCATTTTAGAAAGGTCGGCCGCTTCGATGACCGTTAACGCCGAAAGGTCTTCGGCAAGTTGTTCCAGATTAGCCATTGTATATCTCCTTGGCTTGAAAGTCTCGGTTTCTCACAAAAATAGCCGCGCCCTATGGCGCAACCGCATCAATCCTTCGCAGCGTAGGCCCCAAACACCCGGGCCAGTTGACCGCCGGGCGCCTGTAGGACGCCAACGATCTTGCCCGCGGGCGCTTGCAGAAGCCCAACGAGTTTGCCGCGCAATTCATCCAATGAAGGAAGCTTCGCCAGAGCAATGACCGCATCGACATCAAGGGCTTTGTCGCCAAGCGCGCCACCCACGACCGTCAATTTGTCATTGTCTTTAGCGTAGTTCACGACCACTCGCGCGGCCGCGACCGGGTCTTCTGACACCGCGATCGCCGTCGGACCGTTAAATAAATCGCTTAACGGTTCGAATTGGGTGTCCTTCAACGCAATTTTGGCCAACCGGTTTTTCGTTACCTTAAAACCAGCGCCAGCCTCGCGCATCTGAAGTCGAAGCGCCGTCGTTTCCTCCACGGACAAACCGTTCTGGTGAGTCACGACCAACAGGTTCGTGTTCGCCAGGGTTTGTTGCAGTTCGGCTACCAGGTCTTCTTTGCGTGATCGGTCCACGTATTTGTCTCCGATCCTTTATTTACGCCGCCCCTCATTCACAAAGGGTCGACTGGTTACAGGATGAACGCGGCACAAAGCGCGCCGCATTCGTTAATCCTGTCCGAGAGGCTCAAGCCATCCGCGACCATCGTCGCGCGTGACATTTTCCTCCTGTCTCATGCGGGCCAGTCGCCTGATTAAGCCGCCCCAAATCGCCTTTCGGCGAAACGCCTGGGAACGGCGCCCACAATCTCGGACAGTCAGCGAGCGCCGTATCCGGCATCCCGCCTGTTCACACGGACGCCGCCAATTCCGGCGCCGTCCCGTGAAATCTCACAACTCGCCTTATTTGCCCGCGTTGATGCTGGCGACGTCGATCTTGACGCCCGGTCCCATCGTCGATGAAACCGACAGGCGCTTGATAAACGTTCCTTTTGTCCCGCTGGGCTTCGCTCGGGAAATTGCGTTCACGAAGGCGCGCACGTTATCGACCAGCTGCGCTTCGTCGAAGCTGGCCTTGCCGACGCCAGCGTGGATGACGCCAGCTTTTTCCGCCCGGAACTGCACTTCGCCGCCCTTCGCGCCCTTGACCGCCGTCGCCACATCCGGCGTGACGGTTCCCAATTTCGGGTTCGGCATCAGCCCGCGCGGCCCGAGGATTTTACCCAGGCGCCCGACAACCGCCATCATGTCCGGCGTCGCCACGCAACGGTCGAAATCCATTTCGCCCGCCTGCACGCGTTCCGCCAGGTCTTCCGCGCCGACAATATCCGCGCCCGCCGCAAGAGCTTCCTCGGCCTTGTCGCCTTTCGCGAACACCGCGACACGCACCGACTTTCCGGTGCCATGGGGCAACTGAACGACGCCGCGAACCTGTTGGTCCGAATGTCGGGGGTCGATGCCCAGATTCATGGCGACTTCGACCGTTTCATCGAACTTCGCGCCCGCGTTCGCCTTGACCGACTTGACCGCCTCTTCCAGCGGGTAATCCTTCAGCATATCGATTGAATCGCGCGAGCTTTTCAGTCTTTTTCCCATTTTCGCCATAATGCCTACTCCACCACTTCCAAGCCCATTGAACGCGCCGACCCGGCGATGATCTTCATCGCCGCCTCGATATCGTTGGCGTTCAAATCCACCATTTTTGCTTCCGCGACTTCGCGAAGTTGCGCTTGCGTCACCTGACCCGCGACGATGCGGCCCGGTTCGCCCGATCCTTTTTCAAGGCCCACCGCCTTGCGCAGGAAGTAAGACGCCGGAGGCGTTTTGGTGACGAAGGAAAACGACCGATCGCCGTACGCCGTGATGACGACAGGAATTGGCGTCCCTTGCTCCATGTTTTGCGTGAAGGCGTTGAACGCCTTGCAAAACTCCATGATGTTCAAACCGGCCTGACCGAGCGCCGGGCCCACCGGCGGCGACGGATTCGCCTGCCCCGCCGGGATTTCGAGCTTGATATAGCCCACTATTTTCTTCGCCATGTTTCGCCTTCCTTAAATGGCCGCGCGGTACGGTGCTGACTCACCTCCCGCACGAAATTTCTTGTAAACCGTCCTTACAGCTTTTCGACCTGCGAGTATTCCAGATCGACGGGCGTCGCCCGACCGAAAATCGACACCGACACCTTGAGCCGCGCCTTCTCTTCGTCCACATCCTCGACATAGCCGTTAAACGACTGAAACGGACCATCGCTGACGCGAACCTGCTCGCCAATATCAAACGTAACCGACGGCTTCGGCCGCTCCACGCCCTCTTTCACCTGATGCAGAATACGCTGCGCCTCGGCGTCGCTAATCGGCGTCGGCTTGCCCTTGCCGCCGAGGAAATCCGTGACCTTGGCCGTGTTCTTGATCAGGTGCCAGCTTTCGTCGGTCAAATCCATATGGACCAGGATGTAACCCGGGAAAAACTTGCGCTCCGCGCTGACGCGACTGCCCCGGCGCAATTCCACGACCTCTTCCATCGGGACCAGCACTTCCACGATGCTGTCCGTCATTTCCTTCTGTTCTGCCTGCTCGGTAATCGACTGGGCGACTTTCCGCTCAAAGCCGGAGTAGACATGCAACACGTACCATCGCTTCGCCATCGCCTAGCCTCCAAT
>JABJJH010000076.1 GCA_018660965.1 Rhodospirillaceae bacterium
GTGGTCTTTGCCATCGTGGTGCATATGGGCTTCGATCCGGTTTGGTTCGGCATCATGATTACGGTGCTGATGGAAGCCGCGCTTATCACGCCGCCCATCGGCATAAACCTTTACGTCGTGCATGGCATCCGCGCACGCGGTGGCAATTTTAACGATGTCAGTATTGGCGCCATCCCGTTCCTGTTCGCAATGTTCGCCATGATCGCCTTGCTTTTATTCTATCCGAACATTGCAATTTGGCTCCCCAATCAGTTCTATTAAACCGTCGAATGGATTCCAGAGCAGCCTTGTCATAAAGGGGAAAGTCGATGCCGCACACACCCGCCTCACCCGCTTTGTCCGACCTTGTCGTGCTGGACCTGACACGGGCGCGGGCGGGGCCCACGGCGGTTCGCCAATTTGCGGATTGGGGCGCGGACGTCATCAAGGTCGAAATCCCCGCCGCCATTGAAGGCGGCGACGTCATGGGCAGCGCCCGGCACGGGTCCGACTTTCAGAACCTGCAACGCAACAAGCGCAGCATATCGATCAACTTGAAGGACCCCGACGGCGTCGAGGTGCTGAAGCGGCTGGTCGCAAAAGCCGACATTGTCATTGAAAACTACCGACCCGGCGTTAAGCACCGCCTGGGGATCGATTACGATACGTTCAAGGCGATCAATCCCCGGCTGATCTACGGCAGCATTTCCGGCTTCGGGCAACACGGCCCCTACCGCGACCGGCCCGGATTCGACCAGATCGCGCAAGGCATGGGCGGACTAATGTCGATTACCGGGATGCCGGGACAAGGTCCGGTTCGCGTCGGCATCCCTATTGACGATCTGTGCGCTGGTATTTTTCTCGCCTCCGGCATCCTCGTCGCCTTGCATGAACGCGAAAAGTCGGGCGAAGGGCAATGGGTTCACACGTCGCTGTTACAGGCGCAAATGTTCATGCTCGACTTCCAGGCTGCGCGTTGGCTCATTGATAAGGACGTTCCGCCGCAAGCGGGCAACAACCACCCGATGATTATTCCCCAGGGCGTGTTCGAAACCAGCGATGGCCACATCAATATCGCCGCCGCCGGACAAGTCATCTGGAAACGGTTCTGTATCGCCGTGGATGCGGAACATTTGCTCGAACATCCTGACTACAAACTGCCTGAATCACGATCGGCCAATCGCGATGCGCTTGGTGAGGAGATTGCGAAAATCACCCGGACGAAAAGTAGCCAGCACTGGATCGAGCTTCTGGCCGAAGCCAGCGTGCCCTGCGGGCCAATCTATTCCATCGATCAGGTCTTTACCGACGACCATGTGCAACAATTGGGCGCAACGCAAAAAATCAACTCCCATGCCGGTGAAATCGAGGTTCTGACCCAGCCGGTCGCATTGGACCGCACCCCCGGAACAATCTCAGCGCCAGCGCCGGAAAATGGCGAGCACACGGACGAGGTTCTAGCCAGTTTTGGGTTTTCACCGGACGACATCGCCAGTCTGCGGGACCGCAACGTAATTTAGGGACTATCGAAAGGACGATCTATCGTGACAACCGACAAAATGATCGCCGAGCGCGACGGCGCTATTGGCCGGATGATCTTCAACAACCCCGCCCGGCACAACGCCGTTTCGCCAGACATGTGGGCGGCGGTCGGAACCATCATGGACGATCTCAACAGCGATGATGAAATCCGCGTGGTGATCGTGAGCGGCGCGGGCGGAAAGGCGTTCGTGTCCGGAGCCGACATTTCCAAATTCGAGGATGAACGCGCCAACGCGGAAGCGGAGGCAAAATACCACGTCCTCAACAGGCAATCGCGCGCCAAGTTAACGAATTCCCCAAAACCGACAATCGCGATGATCCAGGGATATTGCATTGGCGGCGGCGTTGGTACGGCCATCGCCTGCGACATGCGCATCTGTTCGGACAATGCGCGTTTCGCCATTCCCGCGGCGCGACTTGGCGTGGGATATTATTACGACGATCTTAAGCGATTGACGGATCTGATCGGGCCCTCCTTCACCAAGGAAATATTCTTTACCGCACGCCAATTCGACGCGGAAGAAGCCCGGGACATGGGATTGGTGGACCGTGTTGTCCCGGACGCGGAATTGGAGGAGTACGTCGCAACTTATGCGGCGACCATCGCCGCCAACGCGCCCATGACCATCCAGGCGGTCAAGAAAGCCGTTCTGGAAGGCGCCAAGGACCCCGACGACCGCGACGTCGCCCTGTGCGACCGGATGGTCGACATCTGCAACGCCAGCGAAGATTACAGCGAAGGCCGCCGCGCCTTCATGGAAAAACGCAAACCGGTCTTTGTCGGACGCTAAGATAGTCCAACTTCCAACGAATAGGTAAATATCCCGATGAGCAGTTTAGACGATCAGGACATTGAGTCCCGCATTGCGGACCTTGATGACCGCCGCGCCAAGGCGTTGGCGATGGGCGGGGAGAAAAAAATAGCCCAACGCCGGAATTCCGGTCAGTTAAACGCGCGGGAACGGTTGGCCTATCTGGTCGATGAAGGGACTTTTTGGGAAACCGGCCTGCTGGGCACCTCAGGCGTATATCTGGAAGACCGGGAAAAGACGCCGACCGACGGCAAGATCGCCGGGTACGGAAAGATCAATGGTCGCGACGCCTCGGTTGTGGTGAACGACTTTACCGTCAAAGGCGCTTCCACCAGCGCCACCAATGGCAAGAAAATCGCCCAGGTCAAACGCATCGCCACCGAACGCGGCATGCCCTGCGTCTTCATCGGCGAGTCGACCGGCGCGCGCCTGCCCGACGCCATGGGCTCGCGTGGCATGGGGGCCCTGCTGGGCAACGATATCACGCAATTCCAACGCATGCGTGAAACGCCTTGGACCGCCGCCGCATTGGGCACGTCATTCGGATCGTCGGCCTGGCTGGCGTGCTGTTCCGACTTCGCGGTAATGCGCAAAGGGTCCATCATGGCGGTGTCGAGCCCGCGTCTGGTGTCCAAGGCGATTGGCGAGACCGTCGATTTGGAAGAACTCGGCGGCTGGAAACTGCACGCGGACACCACCGGTCAGATTGATATGTTCGTCGACACGGACGAAGAGGCGCTGGACGCCATCAAGACCTTCCTGGGCTACTTGCCCAGCCACCATATGGAAGCCCCGCCGGAACGCGTGGTGACTCCGGGTTCCGGTGCGGATATGGCGGACATCCACAAAATTTTGCCCGCCAAACGCACCCAAGTTTACGACATCCGCAAAATCATCAAGGCCGTGGTCGACAAGGATAGTTATTTCGAGATTAAGCCGCGTTTCGGTAAATCGGCCGTCGTCGCCCTGACCCGCCTGGATGGTAAAAGCGTGGGCGTCATCGCCAACAACCCGCTACATCGCGGCGGCGCGCTGGACACTCAGGCCTGCGAGAAAATCGTCGATTTCCTGGTAATGTGCGATTCCTTCAACATTCCGCTGGTGACCCTGGTCGACACGCCCGGATTCACCATCGGCACAGAAGCCGAGCGCAGCCGCGCGCCGGGCCGGATCATGAATTTCATGAACGCGATGACCCTGGTCTCCGTCCCCATCGTCTCCATTATTCTTCGCAAAAGCTATGGCCGCGCCTATGTCTGCATGGGCGGGGGACGCCATTCCAACAATATCGCCGCCTGGCCAACCGCCGAGGTCAGCTTCATGGACCCGCGTTTCGCCACGATGATCGTGCACGGCCTGGAGCCGGGCATGGAAGGTTACGAGGACGCCCTGGCGCAAACCCAAAACGACATCGAGGTCTGGGACATGGCGTCGATTTACGCGGTTCAGGACGTCATCAAGCCAAGCGAGACACGCGACTATCTGATTCGTATGCTCGATATCCATCGGCTGCGGATGACCAACGGCGTCGGCAAGCACCTTATGCGAACCTGGCCTACGAGCTACTAGCCCGTGCCAGTCCTCCCTTCTTCCGATCCCATCGTGGACGCGCGCGCGCGCCATCGCAACACTATTGATGAACATGCGGGTAAGCGCCTGCTGAAACAATTCGGCCTGCATGTGCCAAATTCGGTTGTCGTCGTGGATGAAACAGGCGTGGATGCCGCCATCGCCGGATTGAAGGCCCCTTTCGCCGTAAAAGTCATGTCGCCGGACATTCTGCACAAAAGCGATTCGGGCGGCGTCCGGATCAACATGACGAATGCGGCGGAAATACGCGACGCCATCACCGCCATGGCGGCGACCCCGGCGATCCGCGATAGCGCAGTGGATGGATATCTGATTGAGGAAATGGCGCCAAGTGGCCAGGAAGTCGTGATCGGCGGCGTTCTGGAACCGCAATTCGGCCCCATGATCATGGTCGGACTGGGCGGCGTCTTCGTGGAGATACTGGCCGATGTGGCGTTCCGGCTGTGCCCTATCACCGAACGCGACGCGCGCGCCATGTTAAAGGAACTCCGCGGCGCGCCATTGCTGGCCGGCGCCCGAGGCCACGCGCCAGTGTCCCAAGAGGCGATTATCGACGCGTTATTACGCATCGGCGGCGAAGACGGCCTCTTGATGACCCATGGCGACGATATCGCGGAACTCGACATCAACCCGGTGATTGTATCGGCCGACGGCGCCGTTGCGGTCGATGCGCGAATAATCCTGACGCCTGAAAGCGCCGATTCCAACGCACCCATGACGCCCCCCACAACCGAACCCGAGGCCTATTTCACACCCTTGTTCGCCCCCAAGACCGTCGCCGTCGTCGGGGCGTCGTCCAGTGGCGTCAACATCGCCAACACCTTCATGGAACGCCTGGGTGAATACGGCTTTCCCGGCGCGATTTATCCTATTCACCCGACCGCCGAAACCGTGTCGGGCCTGCGCGCCTATCCCACATTGGCGGACACGCCGGACCCTGTCGATTACGCCTACATCGCCATTGGCGCGGACCGAATTCCGCCAATGCTGGCCGCCGCGAAAGGCCGCGTGAAGTTCGCGCAGGTGATCTCTGCCGGCTTCGGCGAAGTCGAACAAGGCGTAGATCTGCAAAGCAACCTGACCGCCGCCGCACGGGACGGCGGCTGCCGCCTCATCGGACCCAATTGCCTGGGACTGCACACCCCGCGCGGGCACGTCAGTTTTGCCAAGAACGCGTCCAGGGAACTGGGAACGGTCGGGGTCATTTCGCAAAGCGGCGGGCTCGGCACGGACATCGTCAAACGCGGTCAGGGTCGCGGCTTGCGGTTCAGCGGCGTCTTGACCGTCGGCAACAGCGCCGATCTCGGCCCCAACGATTTCCTGGAATTTTACCTTGCCGATGCGCAAACCAAGGTCATCGGCATGTATCTGGAAGACGTGAAAGACGGTCGCCGCTTCGCCAAAATACTGCGTGACGCCAAAGCCCGAAAACCCGTCGTCATCCTGAAAGGCGGCCGCACCCAACAGGGCCAACGCGCCGCTGCGTCGCACACAGGGTCACTGGCAGGCGATGACCGGGTCTGGGACGCGCTGGCCGCGCAAACCGGATGCGTTCTCACCGATACGCTCGACCAGTTCCTCGAAGCGCTGTTGGCCTTCCAGTGCATGGCGCCGCGCGCCGACAGGCCGACCCGCCGGGTTGTCCTGTTCGGCAATGGCGGTGGGACCAGCGTACTCGCGACCGACTTCTTCGCGCGCCAGAACCTTTCCATCGACCCGCTCGCCGCCGAAGCGCTCGCGGCGCTGGAAGCGCTCGACCTGCCGCCGGGCACCAGCGTCGTCAATCCCATCGACACGCCAGTCAACACCCTCCAAGCGCAAGAAGGCCGCATCGCGGGCGCCATCCTCGACGCCGTCTACACCACCAGCGCGCCGGACGCGGTGGTGATGCACCTGAACCTCGCCGCCTTTCTGGGACGCGGTCCTATTGACCCGATGGACAACCTCATCAACGCCGCCGTCACGGTGCAAACCAAATTTCCCGGCCAGGCGCATTTCATGCTGGTCCTGCGCTCCGACGGCGACCCGGCGCTGGAGGAAAGCAAACGCACCTATCGCGCCCGCGCGCTGGACGCCGGCATTCCCGTCTATGACGAACTCGCCAACGCCGCCATGGCGCTCACCGCGATCCGCCATGTCGAGGAACACCTCGACGACACCTGAAATTGGCGGTCTCTTGCGTGTGCGCTGGCGTCACGCCAGCCATTCATTTTGACCAATCGAGCGCGATCCGGCATTCTCGCAATGAACAGACATCAAATGGGGGGACGACCATGAAGGAATTGCTGGCGATCGCGAACACGGTCGGCGAGGCTTTGAAACGGCGGGGCGAAACCGTCGCCGTCGCGGAATCTTCGGCAGGCGGGTTTATTTCGGCAGCGTTGTTGGCTGTACCTGGCGCGTCAAAGTATTTCCAGGGCGGCGGCGTCTGTTATACACGCGGCGCAAAAGTGGAGCTGATGGACATTCCACCGGCATTGCTCGACAAGGTTCGCTCCTCCTCGGAACCGCATGCGGAAATTCTGGCGCGGGCGGCGAAGGACAGATTATCGACGGATTGGGGGCTTGCTGAAACAGGCGCGGCGGGACCAACCGGAAACAGATACGGCGATGCGGCGGGGCATACATGCATCGCCATCGACGGTCCCGTATCAAAGGTTGCAACCATCGAGACGGAATCGGACGACCGTGAAGCAAACATGCTGGTTTTCGCCAAGGAAGCGTTGAAGTTACTGGGAAAACACCTGGAAGGCTAGCGCACAACCAAACCTTTTAACGCACGCCTTGCGGCCACAACACCACGCGCACGGTTTGCAGCAAAATCAACAAATCGAGAACCAAACTGTAGTTCTTGATGTAATAGAGGTCGTATTTCAATTTTTGCAGCGCATCCTCTACCGAGGCGCCATAGGGGTAATTTATTTGCGCCCAGCCGGTAATGCCCGGCTTCACGGTGTCCCGGTAGTGGTAGTATTCGATGTGCTTCGCGAGGTCCTCGACAA
>JABJJH010000393.1 GCA_018660965.1 Rhodospirillaceae bacterium
CGGCAACGAGTCCTGGCGCAAAATATCGCGAATGCGGATACGCCAAGCTATGTCGCCAAGGATTTAAAGGAAATCGATTTCGAAAAGACGTCCAAACCCCGGACGTTTCGGTTGCAATTGGCAAACACGCATAAAACGCACATTCAGTCGTCGACCCTGGACAGCAAACTTGGCGCCGAGCAAGAAGATCAGAAAGCCTATGAAACCTCGCCCACTGGGAACAGCGTCGTAATCGAGGACGAGTTGATCAAGGTCGCGAACACGGTCAGTCAGCATCAATTGATGATAGGGCTATATCGCAAACAGGTTGGCATGTTTCGGTTGGCTCTGGGAAATAGATAATTTTGGAAGTTGATGTCCCGTTGGCGCGCGTAAATCGACAGCGCCTCGCAGCGTAACGTTAGGAGAATTTGAAATGGCGTCCGATTTACAGACCAGCATGATGGTTTCCGCGTCCGGCATGCGCAGTCAGGGACAGCGCGTCAAGGTCATCGCGGAAAACATTGCGAACGCGAATTCCACGGCCATCACGCCGGGCGGCGACCCCTACCGGCGCAAGGTCGTGACGTTTAAAAATGTTTTTGACCGGGAATTGAATGCGAATTTGGTGCGCATCGGCAAGGTCAAGGCCGATCAGTAGGAATTCAGCACCGTGTACGATCCCGTGCACCCTGCGGCGGGCCCGGACGGCTACTACAAAAAGCCGAATGTCCAAACCCTGGTGGAAATGGTCGATATGCGCGAAGCGCAACGAAGCTACGAGGCGAACGTCAACATGGTCGACACCGCCCGAAAAATGATATCGAGCACGATTAATCTGTTGCGGTAACCACGCTAACCTGTAGCGCTCATAGCCATGTTCATTTCAAAAGACGGCGCGGGTGCGGCCGGGTGCGATTGTTGAAGGTTTCGTTTTGAATACGGTGCGATTTGTTATAATATATTGATCTGCTTTACGATTTATTCGTTGTTATGGGCGTAAATTAATCGCGATGTGAAGTTCGGAAGGGTCGGAATATGGCGGTGGATTTTTCAGTGGCGGCGCGGGCGCTTAATGACGCCGCGTCGTTAAGCAAGGGGCAGGGGCTTGGCTCCCGGGAAACCGGGACGCCGGGCGTCGAATTTTCTCAGTTGCTCAAGGACACCGCCGAGCAGGCCATCGACTCTGGCGTGAAAGCGGAAGACCTGACGTCGAAAGCGGTGCAGGGAGACGCGGAACTTACCGATGTCGTGACCGCTGTTGCTAACGCGGAAATCACCTTGCAGACCGTCGTCGCCGTTCGCGACAAATTCATTGCCGCGTACCAGGAAATATTGCGGATGCCAATTTGACGCCGTACGCGGTTTCCGCCCGTTAGGCCCGGTTTCCGTCTGTTAGGATAGCCAGATGAATGAAGAACAGGCGCTGGACTTTGCCCGGGAAGCAATTTTCACCGTACTGAAAATCGGGACGCCGATCATGCTTATCGCGCTGATCGTCGGTCTCGTCATTGCGCTGTTCCAGGCGCTGACGCAAATTCAGGAAATGACACTGACCTTCGTCCCGAAAATCTTGGTGATTTTCCTGACGCTGATGTTGATGCTCCCCTATATCCTCAACACCTTGCAGATTTTCATGCTGGGCGTCGCGGACCGGATCGCCGCGATTGGATGATGATGCCATGGGCCTTTAATTTGCGCCCGCTGGACTCGGGTTTTTTCCGTAAATGTTGAACCAACTCCTCACGATTAACGCCTTCACCTACCTGCTGGTTTTCAGTCGGGTTGGGGCGACCGTCATGCTGATGCCGGGCATTGGCGAGGCCTACATCCCGGTTCGCGTGCGCTTACTGTTCGCGTTGATGACCACGGCGGTGCTGACTCCGGTGCTGACGTCGGCGTTACCGGACATCCCGAACACTTTCGCCGGGGTCGCGGTTCTCATCGCGGGCGAGGCGACAATCGGGTTTTTCATCGGCATGGTCGCGCGAATTCTCCTCATGGGGCTGGCGACGGCGGGTACGGTGATTGCGTTTTTGACGGGGTTCGCGAGCGCGGTCGTGTTCAATCCCGCGTTGCAGGATCAAGGTTCCTTGACGGCGGTGTTCTTGACGTTGTTGGGAACGCTGTTGCTGTTCATCACCGACATGCATCACATCATGTTGATGGGCGTTTACGACAGTTACACGCTTTTCGTTCCCGGCGTCGCCCCGCCGATCGCGGATTTTGCGCAGTTCATATCACGCCTTGTCGCGGGCAGTTTTAAAATTGGCGTGCAGATCGCCGCGCCGTTTATCGTGGTCGCCTTGCTGTTTTATATCAGTTTGGGCCTGCTGGCTCGGCTGATGCCTCAATTTCAGGTGTTCTTTGTCGCCCTTCCGCTGCAAATCATGGTGGGAACCTTCGTGCTGATGCTAACGATTTCGTCTGCTATGATGTGGTTCCTGACATATTTCGCGCGCGAATTTTCGCGGTTTTTGGGATAAGCGGATGTCCGACGAACCAGATGACTCACAAAAAACCGAGGACGCGACTCCCAAAAAATTGTCGCAAGCCCGAGAGCGTGGAAACGTCGCGCGCAGCATGGAGATCAATACCTGGTTGATGCTGTTCGCCGGCGCCATTCTTGTGGGAACGATGGGGCCGGGGCTGATGGACGATATCCGGTTGTTGGTGACAGGGTTCGTCGAGCACCCGCATGAAATCGCCATGGATTCAGGCAATTTGGGTGATTTGATGTCCGATACAATCCGCGGTGTCGCCAAGATCATGGCCGGTCCGGTGGTATTGATGGTTGTGTTTGCGCTCGCGACCGGCGTGGTTCAGAACGGATTTGTCTTTTCGCCTAAGGCGTTGGAGCCAAAACTGGAAAAGCTTTCTCCCTTGAAGGGAGCGAAAAAATTCGCCACCTCCCGGCAGTACGTGGAATTCGTCAAGGGGTTGTTCAAGATCGCCATCGTGGGAAATGTCGCGGTCCTTTTACTGATTCCTGAGTTGAATAAAATCGACACGCTGCTGACCTATGATTTAGGGAGCATTCTCGAGCTGGTGTACGAACTGATCATGCGCCTGGTGATTTATGTGCTGATGATTTTAGCCGTCATCGCCTTTATGGATTTAGTGTTTCAGCGCATGCAGCACCAAAAGCAATTGCGCATGACGAAGCAGGAGATCAAGGACGAGTTCAAACAAGCCGAGGGCGACCCGCATATCAAGGGACGTTTGCGGCAAATTCGAATGGACCGGGCGCGGCAGCGCATGATGCAGGCGGTGCCCGAGGCGGATGTCGTCGTAACCAACCCTACACATTTCGCCATCGCGTTGAGCTATAAACCCGAGGACATGGAAGCGCCGATCGTCGTGGCGAAGGGCCAAGACGAAATTGCCCGAAAAATTCGTGAGGTCGCTGAAGAGAACGACATCACCATCGTGGAAAACAAGCCTTTGGCGCAGGCGCTTTTCAAAACGGTCGAAATAGGCCAGGACGTGCCAACGGAGCACTATAAGGCCGTCGCCGAAATCATAAGTTATGTATGGCGAATTAAGGGTAGAGTGATGCCGGCTACGTGATGACGAAGAGACAACATCCTCCCATTCCAATATCGTCGCCGACGTCCGGACCCGCTGGCGTTCGGGCGCCATTGATCGCCGCCGCCGTCGTCTATCTGGCCGCCGCCGCCGCCGTGGCGGTTGGCGCGACGCTGGCTGGTTTGTCACCCGGATGGGTCGCGGCGATCGTCGCCATCATGGTCGCGGGCGGACTGGGCGTGGCGGCGATTTTGGCGCCGGTATTGCGCCGCCAAGCCGCCGCGGCGCGGGATCAGGATTGGCTGGCCCTGGCGACGACGGAGGATCGAAGGGCGGTCCTGGTCGAGGCCGGCGACGGCGCGGCCATATACGCAAACCAATTGTTTCGCGCCGCATTTCCAGCGGGCGAGGGGTTGTCGATTGAGCGCTTTTTGGGCGCGC
>JABJJH010000074.1 GCA_018660965.1 Rhodospirillaceae bacterium
CCCACCGCCGCCAATTGGCGGCGGTGTTTCGGCGCGACACGCTCTCGTTACTTTTTATTCCGAAACGCTGACACCCGCGCGCCGGGCTCGCCGTCCCGATAGGATTGCGCCAGCGCGTCGATGCCCGCCATGACGCCGTCATCGAGCCCACAGCGTTCCCATTGTCGCATCAACGCCTTTTGCACCCGGACGCCCGTGGGTCCATTGGCGAGGATGGTTTGAACGGTTTCCGCCACCGCCGCGTCCAGTTCCTCGAGTGAAACAACGGATTCCACAAGCCCCCAATCGAGGGCGGTTTTAGCGTCGATGGCGTCACCACGATACAACATCCATGCGGTGCGGCCCCACCCAATCAACCGGGGTAACAAAGCCGCCTCGATCACGGAAGGGATATCGAACAGCACTTCCGGCATCGCGAAGCGGGCGTTGTCCGACGCAATCCGGATATCGCAGCCAATCGCCACTTCCAACCCGGCCCCCATGCACGCGCCATTAACCCTGGCGACAACGGGAACCGGCAAGTCCCTGATCGCCTGAATAGCGCGTTGCAGCGCAGTTATATAGGACCGCGCGCCTTGTTCATCGAATCCCTCCAGTTCAGCCAGATTAGCGCCGGCGACAAAGGACCGGTCCCCCGCGCCCGTCAGCACCGCCAACCGTAACGCAGAGTGTCCGGCCAGCGTGCGAAACGTGGATTCCAGTTGCGCGACAAGGTCACTAGTCAAGCAATTAGCTTTTTCCTTGTTCTGGATCGTCACCCAGGCCACATCACCTTCGGGACCGGTTTCGATTCGTGTTTCGATTTCCGCCATGATTATAGTCCCGCCCGTTTGGTCATGCCCGCGTCAATTGTCAGAACCGTCCCGCTGACCCAGGACGCCCGTGGGCTTGCAAGGAAGGCGACGACGTCGGCGACTTCCTCCACGGATCCGGCCCGGCCTTGGGGCATGTTCGTCAGCATTTCCCGCCAGCGCGTCTTGTCGCCATGTTTTTCCAACGCCTGGGCTTCGCCTAGCGTCACCATGCGTTCGGTTTCGATCAGCCCCGGATTTACGGCCAATACGCGAACGCCCTTGTGCGGCGCCTCGCCCCCCAGAGCTTGCGTCATCGCCATGATGCTGGCGTTGGCCATGGACCCGGCGATGTAACTGGCGACAGGACGTTCCCCGGCGGCCCCGATTATATTCAGGATCACGCCGTCGCCGCGCGCGCACATCGCGGGGTAAACTTCCCGGATCAAGTTGATATACCCAAAAACCTTGAGGTCCCACGCGCTCCGCCACGTCTCCTCATCCACACTCTGGACGCTGCCGGATGGAATTGCGCCCGCATTGTTTATCAAAATATCGATGCCGGCAGTGTCCGCCGCCAATTGGCGCATGCGGCTGCTGTCCGATAAATCGCCGGGGTGGATCGTCACCTGAGCGCCGTATTTAGCGTTGATTTCATCGCGCGCCGCTTCCAGATCGCCCGCGGTGCGTGACGCCAGATGAAGGTTGCATCCTTCTTCCGCCATCTGCGCCGCGACCGCCTTGCCGATTCCTTTCGAGCCGCCCGTGATAAGAACGGTTTTACCGGCCAGTTTCAGGTCCATTTTGTTTTCCCCTTTACAGTACATTTAGATTGAGCCGCGCTTGCATCCCGGCGAAACCAAGCGTATAAGGCGCGCTCTAAAGAAGGGCGCGGCACGGCTTAGGGTATGCCTGTCCGCTCACAAGACGGCACTCGCCACGAAAGGAATAAGAAATGCCCAAGTTGAAGAACAAGTCCAGCGCCAAAAAGCGCTTCCGCCTAACGGCGAAGGGCAAGGTACGGTTTAACAGCGCAGGCCTGTCGCACATGTTGCGGCGACGGTCCCAAAAAATGAAACGCACTAATCGCGGTACGCAGATCATGGCCCCATCGGACGCCAGGATCATCAAACGTAACTTTTTGCGCACGTAACGGAGCCGAGCCATGTCACGAGTTAAAAGAGGCGTCACCACGCACGCCCGTCATCGCAAAATCATCAAGGCCGCCAAGGGCGCGCGGGGGCGTTCGAAAAACACCTTCCGCGCGGCAATTCAGCGGGTCGAAAAAAATCTGCAATACGCCTATCGCGACCGCCGGACGCGCAAGCGCGAATTTCGCCGCTTGTGGATTCAGCGCATCAACGCGGGCGCCCGTGAACACGGCATGAACTACGCCCAGTTTATCAATGGCCTGAAGAAGGCCGAGATCGATCTGGATCGCAAAATTTTGTCGGACCTCGCCATTCGCGAACCGGCGGCGTTCCAATCGTTGGTGGAACAGGCTCAGGCGGCGCTCGCGGCGTAACAGCGCCAAAACGCCATCGCTCGCTCACGCGTTAATTCCGGACGGCGCCGATGGAAAATCTCGACGATCTACAAAACGAACTAGTGGCGGCGGTCAATGCCGCAACCACGCTTGACGACCTGGAGGAAATACGCATTTCCACGCTAGGTCGGAAAGGCCGCGTCACGACCCTCATGAAGGGCCTTGGTGAGCTCGCGCCCGACGAACGGCGTGAGGCGGGCCAATCGCTGAATGTCGTTAAAACCGTCGTCACCGACGCCCTGGACTCCCGGCGCGACGCGCTGGCGAACACCGAGCTGGACGCCGCCCTTGCGCGCGACCAGGTCGACATCACCTTGCCCGTCCGACCGGAACACGAAGGACGGCTGCACCCGATCAGCCAAACCATCGACGAAATCATTGCGATTTTCGGCGAAATGGGCTTCGTGCTGGCCGAAGGGCCCGACATCGAAGACGATTTCCATAATTTCACGGCGTTGAATATCCCGCCGGAACATCCCGCGCGGCAAATGCACGACACCTTTTATCTGCCGGAACAGCCGGACGGGTCGCGCAAGCTGTTGCGCACCCATACGTCGTCCGTTCAAGTCCGTACGATGCAAAACAGCAAGCCGCCCTTGCGCATCATTGTGCCGGGCCGGGCGTTTCGATGCGATTCAGACATGACCCACACGCCCATGTTCCATCAGGTTGAAGGGCTAATCGTCGAC
>JABJJH010000225.1 GCA_018660965.1 Rhodospirillaceae bacterium
ACAATCGCCGCGCGGCGCAAAAAGCTGATGGGGCTCAGCGGTGTGTAGTTCGCCGCATTTTTGTCCAGATTGGTGTCGAAAGGTCCCATGATCTGCTCCCTGTGTCTTAGGTATTAGGGATAGGCCATACAATCTCGGTCGGTCAATATTGTGGTTATTGAATTTGCCGACGGCGTCATCCGGCAAAGGCTTTATAATGTGAGGCTGGTGTGGCTGAATGACGATGTGGCGAATTAACGGGAGGCTGTCATGACGGGGCGTTTCGACGAGGTGTATCAAAGATCCTTGAGGGATCCCGACGGATTTTGGGCCGAGGCGGCGGAAGACATCGTCTGGTACAAAAAATGGGACAAGGTGTTGGATGATTCCAACCCGCCATTTTACAAATGGTTCCCCGGCGCGGAATGCAACACCTGCTTCAATGCGGTGGACCGCCATGTGGACGACGGGCGCGGCGACCAGGCTGCGATTATTTACGACAGCCCGATCACCGGTTCGCAACGCACGATCACCTATGCCGAACTGTTGGACGAAACCGCCCGGTTCGCGGGCGTGCTGTCGGGGCTGGGCGTCGCCAAGGGCGACCGCGTCATCATCTACATGCCGATGGTCCCGGAAACGGCGGTCGCGATGCTGGCCTGTGCGCGCATCGGCGCGATTCATTCCGTCGTCTTTGGCGGGTTCGCGCCGAATGAACTGGCGACGCGGATCACCGATTCCGAACCGAAGGCCATCGTGACCGCGTCTTGCGGCATCGAACCCGCACGGATCATCGAATACGGCCCCATCGTTAAAGAAGCGATGGAGATTTCACCGCACGACGTGGGCCATGTCGTCATGCTGCAGCGCGAACAATCCCGTTCGGAGCTGTCGGGCGCCAATATTCACGACTGGAACGACGTCATGGAGTCGGCCAAGCCGGTCGAATGCGTGCCGGTGAAAGCGACCGACCCGCTTTATATCCTGTACACCTCCGGCACGACGGGGGCGCCGAAGGGCGTCGTGCGCGACAATGGCGGGCACATGGTCGCGCTGAAATGGTCGATGAAAAACATCTATGGCGTCGATCCCGGCGAAGTCTATTGGGCGGCGTCGGATGTGGGGTGGGTCGTTGGTCATTCCTATATCGTGTACGCCCCGTTGCTGCATGGCTGCACGACGATCCTGTTCGAAGGCAAACCGGTGGGGACGCCGGATGCGGGCGTGTTCTGGCGCGTCATTGCCGAACACAACGTCTGCACCATGTTCACCGCGCCCACCGCGTTTCGTGCGATCAAACGGGAAGACCCCGGCGGAACGCTTTTGAAACAATACGACATGTCAAAGTTCCGCACATTGTTTCTCGCTGGGGAACGCACCGACCCCGATACGCTGCATTGGGCCGAAGACCACATGAAGACGCCGGTCATCGACCATTGGTGGCAAACGGAGACCGGATGGTCGATTGGCGCCAATTGCATCGGCATTGAAATGCTGCCCGTCAAGCCGGGCTCGCCCACACGCGCAGCGCCGGGCTACGACGTGCGCATTCTGGAACCCGACGGGACGGAAGCGCCGCGCGGCGACATGGGTGCGATTTGCGTGAAAATGCCGCTGCCGCCCAGTGGACTGCTGACGCTATGGAACGCCGATCAGCGTTATATCGATTCCTATATGAGCGACTATCCCGGTTACTATATGACGGGCGACGCCGGGTATATGGACAATGACGACTACATCTTCGTCATGGCGCGCACGGATGACATCATCAATGTGGCGGGACACCGGCTCTCGACCGGCGGGATCGAAGAGGTGTTGGCCGGACATCCCGATGTCGCGGAATGCGCGGTGATTGGCGTCGCCGATCAACTCAAAGGGCAATTGCCGCTCGGGTTCCTGGTGCTGAACGCCGGGACATCCCGCGACGACGGCGACATCGTCACCGACGCGGTGCGGCTGGTGCGCGAACAGATCGGCGCGGTGGCGGCGTTTAGAACCGCCGTGGTGGTCGATCGGTTGCCCAAGACACGCTCGGGAAAAATCCTGCGCGGCGCCATGAGCGCCATCGCCGACGGAACCGAATACAAAGCGCCCGCGACCATCGAAGAACCGCTCGTCCTGGACGAAATCGGCGTGGCGTTGCGCACGGTTGGGTACGCGCAGGAATAGCGATTTAACGTGGTCTCATATTTGACCATCAATGGGGAAGACATCATGAAAATTACCAGCTTTGAAGCGACGGCGCTGAATGTTCCTGAAGACGAACCGCTGGCGAACATGCCGGAGGAAGAGGGGCGCACGCGACCTGTCGTCATCCTGCGGCTGCGCACCGATAACGGGCTTGAGGGGTTGGGCGTCACCTTTTATGGCGGCAAGATGACCGGCAGTCTGCGCGTCGCGGTCGAGGAACTCGCAGCCCTCACGGTAGGCGAGGACCCGCTGCGGATCGAGGCGATCATCGCGAAGCTCCGCGCCGCCGCCGATTCCAGCGGGCCGGGCGGCATCTTCACCCTGGCGCTTTCGGCCATCGACGTTGCGTTGTGGGACATCAAGGGCAAGGCGTTGGAGCAGCCCTTATGGAAACTGTTGGGCGGGCATCGGGACCGGGTTCCGACCTACGCCTCCGGGGCGCTTCGTCGCGGTTTGACCGACGACCAGGCGCAGCGCGCGGCGCAAATTCTGGTGCAAAAGGGCTTCCGGGAAATGAAAACCCAGATGGCGTTGCCGGGCGCGCCGGCGCCCGCCGATGAAATCCGCCGCGTGCGAACGGTGCGCGAGGCCATCGGTCCGGATATCAAGTTGATGTGCGACATCAACCAGCGTTGGCGCCCGGAACAGGCGATTGATATCGGCAGCCGCGTCGAGGACGTCGGCCTGTTCTGGTTGGAGGACGTAACCACGGCGGACGATTACGCGGGGCTTGCGCGCGTCACCGCCGCGTTAAAAACCCCGATTGCGGGCGGCGAATACCTTTGGGGCATCGTGCCGTTCCGTCACATGATCGAAGCGCGGTCGGTCGATATCGTCATGGTCGATATCGCGCGGGTCGGCGGTGTAACCCAATGGATGAAAGTCGCGGGCATGGCGGAAGCGTTCAACCTGCCGGTCGTCAGTCATGTCATGCCGGAAATACTGGTGCATGTCGTCGCCGCCTGCCCGAATGGGCTGACCGTTGAATACATGCCGTGGATGATTGCGCTTTACGAGGAGACGCCTGAGATCGAGAATGGGGAACTCGTTTTGACCGACAAGCCGGGGTTGGGCCTGAAATTCGACGAAAAGGCCATCGCCGCTTTCAAAGCGTGACCCACCGCTCGATCAATAGAACGACCGATAGACGGGCCGGTCCATGAAACAGTTTTTCACAGGTGTTCTTCCCCGCGCGGCGACGCGGTTCCTGGACCATGACGGTTTCGCCCTTTCGGGCTACATCGCGTTTGTTGGGATATTGTCCCTGTTTCCCTTCCTGGTGTTTCTGTTCGCCGTCTTTGGCTTTTTCGGCGTCACCGAGGCGGGCACGTATCTGGCCGCGTTTATTTTTGAAAATATCCCTGAATCCGTGGCGGAGACAATTGAAACGCCGATCGCGGGATTGTTCCAGGACACCTATGGCAACCTCCTGACATTTTCGGTGCTTGGCGCGTTGTGGACGGCGGGAATTGGGCTTGAAGGCGTTCGCACGGCGTTGAACCGCGCCTATGGACCGGAACGCCGACGGGCCTTCTGGCGGCGGCGGGGGCAGGGAACTTTCCTGATTCTCGCCTTTGCGGGGACATTGACGTTGGGGCTGCTTTTTGCGCCTTACGCTCTGGTTCTGGTGGAGGAAGCGTTGTTGCTCGACGAAGACGTCATGTTGCCCTGGACAGCAATCCGTTATGGCGGTGGCGCGATTGCGTTCTTTGGCGCCACCTGCATTTTGTATTATTGGCTCCCCAACCATCGACCGACTTGGCGCGGCGTTCTTCCCGGCGCGGCGCTGGTGCTCCTCGGGTCGTTATTGTTCAGCCGGATGTTCGGCGTATTTCTGTCGTATTTCGATAACTATGCGGCGATCTACGGCAGTCTCGCAGGGGTAATCCTGTCGCTTCTGTTTTTTTATTATCTGGGCGCGATTTTTATTTTTGGAGCGGAGGTCAACGCCGAGGTTGAAGCCATGCGCAAGGCGTCCGCACAAGCGGAATCGCCCCCACAAAAGCACGGTTGAGGTTTTATCCTACGTGGGGACCGGGGGGCTTTAAGACGCGTCGCTGTTCGGCGTCGCCGAGGGCCATAGATCCTCGACCGTGGGTTCCGGCGGTTTCTCAATGGGTGCGCCATCGCCAAGCAGACTTTCCTGCATGGATGCTTCCTGGGCGCTCTCTTCCGCAGGGCTGTTGTCGACGGGGGTGTCCGCCACCGGCGCCTCAAGCGGCGCTGGGGATTCTGGCGGCTGTCCGGCGGGCCGGTTCTTCGCCGCTTTTTCCGCCGCCTTCACGACCACGGCGCGAAGTTCCTGATGCGTGCACAGGCCGACTTCGACCGGGCTTCGCGGGGTCAAATTGGATGAATTCCAATGGGTCCGGTCGCGCACGGCCGTGATTGTCGGTTTGGTCGTGCCGATCAAGCGTCCGATCTGCGCGTCGGTGAGGTCCGGCTGGTTGCGCAACAACCAGGCGATGGCGTCCGGTTTGTCGGCGCGCTTGGAAACCGGCGTATAGCGTGGGCCTTTCGGGCGCACGACGGGTTGTGGAATATCGGATTTGGCGAGTTCAAGCCGCCCGGCCGGGTCGCGTTCGCACCGTTCGATTTCTTCACGGGTCAGTTGGCCGCCCGTGATGGGGTCCTGACCAACGATGCCAATGGCGACTTCGTCGTCGGCGATGGCTTGCACTTCCAGCTCGTGGAGGCCGCAAAATTCAGCGACCTGCAAGAAGCTCATCGTGGTGTTGTCGACCAGCCATACGGCGGTGCCTTTTGGCATTAACAATCGAGCCATTATCGTTCCTTATCGCAGAAAATTTTCGAAGGGGCGCATCGGTAGCGCGTCTTTATCCGAATTCATGTCAGTCATAGCGGGATTCGAGACGTTGGTACATGAATTCCTTATCGCCGACATAAACACGATAGGGGCAAAATTCAAGGATTACGAAGCCGTAAGAATGATTTTACCGACATGCTGGCTGGACTCCATCAAGGCGTGGGCGTCCGCCGCCTGGTTCAATGGAAAGGTTTGATGAATGATTGGTTTCACCGTCCCGGCTTCCAAAAGCGGCCATATTTGCGTCTTCAGCGCCGTGGCGATCTCGGCCTTGGCGGCGTCTGATTGCGGACGCAGGGTCGATCCGGTGATGGTTTGGCGCCGGACCATGACGCGCGTGAAATCGACTTCGGCTTTTGATCCCCCCAGAAATCCAATGATGACGATGCGACCGTCCATGGCGAGAGAATTGATGTTCATCTGTATGTAGCGTGCGCCGACCATGTCCAGAATGACGTCGACGCCACGTTTTTCGGTGAATTCCCGGACAATCGCTGGCCAGTCTTCCGTGCGGTAGTTGATCGCCCGGTCCGCGCCCAACGATTCACAGACCCGGCATTTCTCGTCGCTGCCCGCAGTCGTGAGAACGCGGGCGCCAAACGCCTTCGCCAGTTGGATCGCCGTGGTGCCGATGCCGCTGGAACCACCATGCACAAGAAACGTTTCGCCCTTTTGCAGGCCACCGCGCTGAAACACGTTGTGCCACACGGTGAAGTAGGTTTCCGGGACGCCCGCCGCTTCGACCATGCTGAACCCGGCGGGGACCGGCAGGCAATGACTGGCTGGCGCCAGGCAGTATTGTGCGTAGCCGCCGCCGGGCGTCAGCGCGCACACCGCGTCGCCAAGGGCGAACCCGCTTACGTTCGCGCCGATAGCGGCGACGGTGCCGGCGACCTCCAGTCCGGGCAAATCCGTCGCCCCGGGGGGCGGGGGATAGTGGCCCGCGCGTTGAATGGCGTCGGGTCGATTTACGCCCGCCGCTTCGACCTTGATAAGGATATCGTTTGCGTCGGGGGCTGGCGTTGGCCGTTGCGCGGGAATCAGGACTTCCGGGCCGCCGGGTTCGGATATTTCGATCACGTTCATTGTCTCGGGCATCGTCTCGGGCAATGACATGCGCGGCTCCTTTGATATCAGGGGTAAAACCAAGGCGAAATCAGGGTTGCAGGTCTAATCTCAAGCGACCAGACTTGCAAGCAGGCAGACTTGCAGGCAATAGAACGATGGGAGGCGGGCATGGAAGAACAGGATCTGGAACCTCGGAACCGTAAGCCGAAGCCGAGGGATTTGGACGTGATGTCAATTGAGGCGCTGGGCGAGTATATCGAGGACATGGAGGCTGAGATTGCGCGCGTGCGCGAAGCGATTTCGGCTAAGGAAAATTGGCGCGACAACGCCGATTCGTTTTTCAAAAAATAACCACCCAAAAAATAACACAGGGACAATACCGAACATGCTGCAGGATAAAGTCGCGTTGATAACCGGATCGACCAGCGGCATTGGGCTCGGCGTCGCCAACGCGCTTGCCGCCCAGGGGTGCCGGATTGTTTTGAACGGTCTGGGGGATGCGGCGGAAATCGAACGCGTGCGCGCGGATTTGGCGACGCGCCATGGCGTCGATGTCCGCTATGACGGCGCCGATTTGATGAACCCTGACGCCATCACGGCGCTTGTCGATGGCGCCGTCGCGGCCTTCGGCGGGGTTGATATTCTGGTCAACAATGCGGGCATCCAACACACCGCGCCAATCGAGGAATTTCCGGCTCCGACCTGGGACGCGATCATTGCGCTGATGCTGAGCGCGCCCTTTCATTTGATCCGTCAAATCGTGCCGGGCATGAAGGATCGGAATTGGGGGCGGATCATCAATATTTCATCAGTGCATGGTCTCGTCGCCAGTATCGACAAGGCGGCGTATGTTTCCGCCAAACACGGCCTCATGGGGCTGACGAAGGTTGTGGCGCTTGAAACGGCGCGAACGGGCGTGACCTGCAACGCCATAAATCCAGGGTTCGTGCGCACTGAATTGATCGAACGCCAGATACAGGACCGCGCGGCGAACCTTGGCGTTTCGGAAGCCGAGGCTGTCGAGGCTCTGTTGGGGGAAAAACAACCCTCAAAACAATTCGTGACGGTCGAACAACTGGGCCAATTAGCCGTGTTTCTGTGTTCCGACGCCGCCAGTCAGATAACCGGCATACCCGTGCCGGTGGATGGTGGGTGGACGGCCCAGTAAGCCCGGAAATAACTTTTTGAAGAAAAAAAATATTTTTTTTCGCCGTTAACGATTTGTAAGGAAATTCGCCCTAAATTGGGTATGTCAACTGGATCCCTCCCCCGATTGCGTTTCGGCGTATGGGCCATTCCCGGCCCCCAGTTGACACCTCCCTGTCTAACTTGAGCCGCGTGAAAACGCGGCTCATTTCTTTTGACCGATAAGGCTTAAAGCGATACAGTGCGCGCGTCCAAGTTGGGCAGGGAAAAAATTAAAGGCTCGCCAATCAAATGGCGGGCCTATTTTCATGAAATTGAGATATTTTGGGCGCGCGCCGTCGCGCGTCCCAGTAAGGCCGGGCCGATGACAAGAACAAGCGCGCCGTCGAGGGGCGACTTCAAACATTTTCTTAAAATTCCAACACGTTGGGCGGACGTGGACGTGTACGGGCATGTGAACAATATTGTTTATTATTCCTATTTCGACACGGCGGTGTCGGAACATCTGGTCAGCGTGGGCGGATTGCACGCGATGGAGTCGCCGGTCATCGGCGTTGTCGTCGAAACGAAGTGTGAATTTCGAAAAGAGATTAATTTTCCAGCCACGATTGACGCGGGAATCCGCGTGTTCAGGCTGGGGAATTCAAGCGCGTCCTACAACATTGGTCTGTTTATCGAAGGCGAGGAGGCGCCGGCGGCGTTCGGCCATTTCGTGCATGTCTACATAAATCGGGAGTCGCGGCGGCCTGAATCGATCCCCGACCGCATCCGGACCGCCCTGGAAACGTTGGTGTAGAGCGTGTCGCGGTTATTCGGAACCACTGAGATCGCCCATGCGATTCGTCGGGTAGGAGGAAAACCGCGGCACGCTCTAGGGCGCAAAAAAAACGGGGACGCCGCAGCGCCCCCGTTAGTAGTCTTATTTAGCGCTGAAGATAGACCGCGTTACGCGACCTTTGCGTCCACCAGCTTTCGGGTTGAACGGTTGACCGGAATGGTGCGGGGTTTCTTTGCTTCCGGCACTTCCCGGACAATATCGATGTGGAGCAGGCCGTTTTCGAGGTCGGCTCCCGTGACCTTCACGTGATCGGCCAGACTGAAGCGGCGTTCGAAGGCGCGTTCGGCGATGCCGCGATGCAGGTACTGCCGGTCCTTGGACTCGTCTTCGTCCTTGACCACTTTCCCGGAAATCGTCAGCTGGTTTTCCTTCACCTCGATATTGAGGTCGTCTTCACCGAACCCGGCGATCGCCATCGTGATGCGATAACCGTCTTCGTTCAGTCTTTCGATATTGTACGGCGGGTACGAAGGCGCCGGTTCCTGGGTCATATTGTTGAGCGTTCGGGCCATCCCGTCATAACCGACGGACGATCGAAACAGGGGACTCAAATCAAAACTACGCATTGCCATATCCTCCTTGCAAGCGACATGGGTTAAGGAAATCCGCCATCATGGCCGAATTTCCG
>JABJJH010000440.1 GCA_018660965.1 Rhodospirillaceae bacterium
GTGCTGACCCAGGTCGCGCGCAACGCCAAGATCGCCATTCTGGGCGCCACCGTGCCGATCCTGAACCCGGTGCGGGTGGCGGAAGAATTCGCGATGCTGGACACCATGACAAACGGGCGCATCGTCGCCGGAATGCTGCGCGGCACGCCCAACGAATACGTCACCTACAACGTCAATCCGGCGGAATCGCGGGAACGCTTTGAAGAAGCGGTGCAGTTGATCACCATGGCGTGGACCGAACCGCAGCCTTTCGGCTGGCAGGGCCGGTTTTACGAATATCGTTCAATTTCGATCTGGCCGCGCCCGGTGCAACAACCGCACCCACCGCTCTACATGTCCGGGTCCAGCCCGGAATCGGGCGAATTCGCGGCGCGCAACCGGATTGGCCTGGGGTTCGCCTTCACCACGGTGCCCCGCGCCGAAAAGGCCGTCGCCTTTTACCGGGAAAAAGCCACCGAGTCCGACTGGGAGCCAACGCCGGACCACATCATCTATCGCCTCGCCATGCATGTCGCGGATACGGATGAACAGGCGATGGCCGATTTGACGTCCGGCGCGCCACGGCGCGAGGGCATGTCGTTGGCCAACCGGGCGGTGGAAAGCGCGGTCGCGGATCGAGGCTATTACGGGCGCGACAAGGCGGAACAACGCGCGCGGTTGCATCCCAATGAATTGAAGGAACGGATCAAACTGGGTCAGATGCTGCTGGGTTCACCGGAAACGGTCTTGCGGCAAATCCATGCGATCCGCGATGCGCTGGGCGCCGGAATCCTCGACCTTAGTCTGGTCGCACAGGATCGCGGCGCCATGATGAAATCAATCGAACTGTTCGGCGAAAAAATCCTGCCGAAAATTCGCGACCTTTGAGATTGGGTTGATAAATACGGAGACAATTATGTCCATGAAAGCGGATTTTAAGGAAAGTTTCGTGGAGGCGGACGGGTTTCGCATTCGCTTCATGGCGGCGGGACCAGCGAGCGGAGACGCCGTCATCTGCCTGCACGGCGCCGGTGGGCTGCGCGTATCGAAATTTCATGAACTGCTGGCGGAAAATTACCAAGTCTTCGTGTTCGAGGCGCCGGGGTTTGGCGAGTCGGCGGTCAATGAAAGATCCCAAACCATGTGGGACCTCGCCGGGACGATGAACCAGGCGGTATCGGCGCTCGACACCGGGCCCCTCAGCCTGATCGGTAATTCCTTCGGCGGCAAACTGGCCTTGTGCATGGCAGCCCTGAAACCGGAATTCGTAATAAATTCCATGATGTTGATCGCACCCGCCGCGATTCGACCGGACCCGGAACTACGATTTTCCCCGGCGGAACGCCAGGCCACCATGTACGCTCATCCGGAACGCCAATCGCCCCGCCCGCCCTTGTCGGACGCAGTCGCCAAAAAACAGCAGACGCTGTTTCGGCGACTGATCGGGCAGCCGCGCAACGCCGATTTGGAAATGAAGATGGCCGAAATCAACGCGCCCGTGCTGGCGTTGTTCGGCGTGTCGGACCGTTTGATCCCAAGCGACATGGCTCGCCATTACGTTGAAATCTTGCCGAATTGTCATGTGACCATGGTGTACGACGCCGCCCATGTCATCGACGCCGACCGGCCCGAGGCGACTTTTTCCATCGCCGCCGACTTTCTGGAAAACCGGGAAAAATTCCTCGTCACGGGCGCAGACTCTTTGCTGCACCCGTAAATTCAGCACTTAACCGACCGCCCAACGCAGGAAAACTACCAGAATGGTGGCGGGCGCAACCGTGCGCAAAAGCCATATCCAAAGCCCACCGAACCAATTTTCCGGCATATCCGCCGCGATAAGGGCGGCGCGGCGCTCGACCCGCCAGCCGACGAACAGCGCGATCAATATGCCGCCCAATGGCAACAGGATGTTCGACACCGCCGCATCGACCGTGTCGAAGACGCCCGCCCCGTTGATCCGCACCCCATCCAACACGCTAAAGCTCAACGCCGACGGCAAACCAAGCAGGAACACCACCGCGCCCAGCACCGCCGTCGCCATCCGTCGCCCCATCCCCAATCGGTGCGTCGCCATGGCCACCGACACTTCCAGCAAGGAAACCATGGACGTCAGCGCGGCGGCGGAAAGCAGAAAGAAGAAAATCGTTCCGGCGATCGCGCCGCCCGGCATTTGCAGGAAAATCCGCGGCAAGATGACAAAAGCGAGTTCCGGGCCCGCCGCCGGGTCGGCCCCGAAAGCGAAAACAGCGGGGAAGATCGCCAACCCGGCGACGACGGCGAAGAAGGTGTCTCCCACCACGATCACCGAGGCCGACGACGGTATCGAAATATTTTTCGGCAGGTAGCTGCCATAGGTAATGAAAATCGACATACCGACGCCAAGGGAAAAGAAGGCCTGCCCCAGCGCCGCCGCGTAGACTTCCGGTCGCGCCAGCGCCCCCCAATCCGGCGCGAGCAAGAAGCGCACGCCCGCGCCCGAGCCGGGCAATGTAATCGCATAGCCCGCGAGCCCGCACACGATCAGCGCCAGAATCGGCATCAGCCAGCGGTTTATCAGCTCTATACCCTGCTTCACGCCGCCCGCGACAACCAACATGGCGAGGCCCAGCATCGCGGCCTGGTAAAAGACCGGTTCAGCGGGGCTCGCGATGAATGCCTGAAAATAGCCGCCATAACCCTTGGTCAGGCGTTCCCCGTTCCGCCATAAATCGCCCAGCGCCGCGTCGGCGACATATTTTAAGGTCCATCCGGCGATCACCGCGTAGTAGCCAAGTATCAGCGTGGCGCCGATAATCCCGACCCAGCCGATCAACCGCCAATGTCCGCCATGGGCGGCGGCTTCAAACGCCGCAACGGCGTCGCCCTGTCCACGCCGCCCCAATGACAACTCCGCGATCACCAACGGCAATCCGACGAGCAACACGAAAATCAGGTAAAGCCCCAGGAAAACGGCGCCGCCATTTTCACCCGCAACGTAGGAAAACCGCCAGATATTGCCAATACCCACGGCGGCCCCAATTGTCGCCAGAATAAAGCCCCGGCGCGATGTCCATTGTTCACGATCCGTCATTTGGCGATTGAAGCTCGCGCCCAGTCTCTATTGTTTCTGTCCGATGACCCGGCGATCCCGGTTGATGCGGCGCAGTTCCTCAATCCCGTCGGCGACGACCGCGGCGCCGGGCGTCTCAAGACTTTCGGAATCGAGTTCGCTCATATCGACCCAGCCGCCATAGATATGGCGCGTGCGGTCGGTGATGATCCCCGTGCCCAGCAATGTGCGGGCCAGAACACGGAAGACGTTCGTCCCTTCCTTCAGTTCCGACCGGCGAACGTCATCGTCGAAGGTTTCCCGAACGGCTGCGCGCACCCATTCCCACGCCAGCCCGAAATCGGCGTAGATCACCTGTTTCTGGCGTATATTGACCAGATTGAACAACAGCGTCTCGAAACATTCCGCCGCCCAATCCTCGACGATATCGTGTTCGTCGGGCGTCAGCCGCGCGATTGTGCGCTCGGCCCAGATTTTGCCGAAGCGATGATGAAACGCTTCATCCGTCATCACCAATTGCACCAACCGCTTCAACAACGGATCGTTAGTGTGGGCGTGCAGATTGGCGAACGCTCCCATCGCCAACCCTTCCAGCAGCATTTGCATGCCGACGAGTTTTTTATAAACGATTGGCGTCGTCACCAGATCGTCCAGAAGATCGCCCAGAACCGCGCCGACCGGGTAAGGCTGTCCCCAGCGCGCCTCGATATAGCGGGTGAATGCGGTGACGTGCCGGGCTTCCTCGCGCGCCTGATTGGCGGCGTATTCCTGCGCGCCCGGATCATGCAGGATGTCGCACAGGCTCGTGCTCAAGCTTAATGCGCCTTGCTCACCGTGCAGAATATTCGACAGGGTCCAGCGGGTCACCGCGTTGCCGAGGCGGATTTGTTCGCCCTCGTCCAACCGGTCGCACACCGCGCCGCACAGTTCCGGGATTCGCTCGCGCGGCATCAACAGGTCGGTTTCCATGTCGAACGGCGAGGAGAAATCCAGATACGCAATATCCGCCGGATCCCAGAAATGATCATGCGTCCGCGAAATGATCTCGTCGAACGCATCGGTCCGCTTGCCGTAACGATCCACTTCCAGCATCGCGCGGAACGACCCCGGCGGCACGGTGTTGTAAATCGAATCGCGGACGAGGTGTTCGTCGTTCATGGTCATGGCCGCCGTTTATTCACGCACACCCGATTAAACCACGACCCGCGCGGGTTGTCCGCACTTTATCAAGGAAGCGCCGGTCGGTTAAGGTGGCTGTTCACCAAACGGGAGGACGCGCATGGCCACGCGGGACATGAGAACCTGGGAAACCAGCATCAGCCAGATCATCAGCACCGACGAAGAGGAGGAGATTATCGTCCGGGGGCGGCGACTGAGCGAATTGATCGGGTCCGTGTCTTTCGCGGACATGATGTTCCTGATGCTACAGGGCCAATTGCCGGAAAAATCGCAATCGCGTGTGCTGGACGCCTTGTTGGTCGCGTCCATGGAACATGGAATCGCGCCGCCGTCGATGATCAGCCGATGTTTCGCGTCCTACGGCACGTCGATCCAGTCGGCGGTTGGCGGTGGCATTCTCGCCTTTGGCGATCGCATGGGCGGGTTGGGCGAACAACTGGCGAAACTGATGAGCGAGCATCTCGCCCCGCTGGACCCCGCCAAGCGGACGGTCGAGGACTTGTCGGCGGATCTGGACCATTTGGCGCGCGCGGTCGTTGATGACGCCCATACCGCTGGCGAACGGGTGCCCGGCTATGGCATTCCGTTACATAACGCTGACCCGCGCGCGCCGCAGGTTCTGGAAATCGCGCGCCAGGAAGGTGTATTCGGTCCTTATTGCGCCTTCGCCACGCGCATTGAACAGGAGATCGCCAACAGGCGCGCCGCGACGGGCGCCGGCGGCGTGCCGATGAACCTGGACGGCGTCGGCGCGGCGGTAATTCTCGACCTCGGTTTCGACTGGCGAACGACGCGCATGTTCCTGCTTACGGCGCGGTCCGTCAGCATGGGTGCGCATTTCCTGGAGGAACAGGGGCAGGACACGACATGGCGCCACGTCCCGGCGAGCGACATTTCTTATGAAGGATAAAGAATCCAATACCCACCGACACAGTGGCGGCTTTTTCCAACCTGCCGCGTATGGTTAAATAAATATCGCACCTTGGGAGGGGACCACCATGGACAATCGACAAATTCTGTTCGCAAAAATACCGGTCGGCGCGGTCACGCCAGACGTTTTCGAATTTCGGGATGCGCCGACGCCAACGCCCGGCGACGGCGATGTTCTGGTCCGCAACATTTACCTGTCCTGCGACCCCTATATGCGGGGGCGCATGGACCCGACGTCCGGCTATGGCGTGTATTTCGACGTTGGCGAGATATTGCCCGCTCGCGTGGTCGGTCAGGTCCATGAATCGCGAAACCCTGATTTCAAAGTCGGCGACTTCGTTTGGGGATTCCTGGGCTGGGAGCTGTTCACCCTGGTTGCGGGCGGCGAAGGCTTGCGCGTCATCGACCCCAGCCTCGGTCCGATTTCCCATGCGATCACCGTCCTGGGCATGCCAGGACGAACGGCGGAAGTCGGCATCTACGATCTGTCCGACCCGAAGCCGGGCGAAACCGTTTATGTGTCGGCGGCCTGCGGTGCGGTTGGTCAGGTCGTCGGCCAATTGGCGAAAATGAAGGGCTGTCGCGCCGTCGGCAGCGCCGGATCGGACGCCAAGGTCGCCCACCTTATCGACAATTTAGGCTATGACGCCGCGTTCAATTACAAGACTGTCTCGTCCATCGGCGCGGCGCTCGACGAACACTGCCCCGACGGCATCGATATCTATTTCGACAATGTCGGCGGCGAGACTCTCGCGGCGGTGCTGGAACGGCTCAACGACGGCGCGCGCGTTCCCGTGTGCGGACAAATTTCGCAATATGATCTGGAAAGCAGCGAAAGCCCGGTGGATCAGGACGCCTTACTGGCCAAGGCCAACGCAACGCTGGGGAAATTCAGCATCTACAAACACATGGATAATTTCGACGCCTTCCCGCCGCGCATGGCCGCGTGGATGAAGGCGGGCAAGCTGGTCTATTACGAAGACATCGTGGAGGGGCTGGACAACGCGCCCGACGCGTTCATCACCATGATGCAAGGCGAAAATCTGGGCAAGCGACTGGTCCGCGTCAGCGACGACCCAACGCTATAGACCTACCCCTGCACCCTATCTCCCCTTAAACGACGGCGCGCGTTTTTCGCGCCAGGACTGGTGCGCCTCGGCCGCGTCCTCGGTGAATTCCAGCGCCATGAAGCGATAGGCGTCGGCCAGAGACGCATCCTCGATATTGGGGATATCCATGCCCCGCAGCAGTGATTCCTTGGTCAGTCGAGCGGCCAGTGGCGGCAGGCCCGCGATATGATCGGCGACGCTCATCGTCTGCTCCATCAATTGCGCATGGGGCACGCACCACTGCGCCAGCCCGATACGGTATGCTTCTTCCCCGCTTAGCGGAAAGCCCATGGCCATGCGCATGGCCAGTCCCTTGCCAACCCACCGCGCCAGCCGGGCCGTGCCACCATAGGCGGGCATGATGCCAAGGGCGGCTTGCGGCAAACGCCATTCGGCGCGGTCCGACGCGACGATCAGATCGCAGGAAAATGTAATGATGCACCCGATGCCGATTGCGTAGCCATTGACCGCGCCAACCACCGGCTTGGAAAATTCCTGCAACGCGGTGAAGGGGAAATTCCGGAAGCGCGGTAAATCCTTGATAAATTCCGCCGTGGATTCGGATTTATGCGTATTGGGGTCTTTCAGGTTGGCCCCGGCGGAAAATGCGCCGCCCGCTTCGTCGCCGGTCAGAACCATGCAGTGGACATCGTCGTCGGCTTCCATTTCGGCCAGATAGGTATCCAGCCCCTCGTAGTAATCGGGCCCCCAGGCGTTGCGCGCGCCCGGGCGACTCAACGTTAAGACGCCGACATGGCCCTTCTTTTCATATAGTACCGGCATGAACGAATCCTCCTGTGGAATGGTTGCCCGAAATCGGCGCCTGTGGAAATGTCCGGACACTTTAACATCGCGCGACGAAGTGCGACAATATCCAAGCCTTTATTGGGTCACAGTAAACAAGACAGGGAGACTGGCATGGGTAAGCTTGATGGAAAAACGGCGCTGATCACGGGCGCCAGCCGGGGAATCGGGCAAATTACCGCGGAATTGTTCGCCGCCGAAGGGGCCAAGGTCGTGGTCGCGGCGCGCACGTTGAACGAAGGCGATCACATGCTGGAAGGATCGCTGTCACGCACAGTGGCCAACATCAAGGACGCGGGCGGGGAAGCCACGGGGGTCGCCGCCGATATATCGCTGGAGCCCGAATGTCAGATGCTGGCGGAAAAGGCGAAGGCCGCCTATGGAAAGATCGACATTTTGATCAACAACGCGGCGCTGAACTATTATCTGCCGTTCATCGACTATCCAACCAACCGTTGGGTTCGCTGCTTTCTGATTAACGTACATGCGCCGTTTATCCTGTCGAAAGCGGTGCTGCCGGATATGGTCGCCAACGGCGGCGGGGCCATCGTCAACATCAGCTCGGGGTCGGCGATTGGGCCTGGGCGCGGCCCCTACGAAGACCAGACCAATCGCGGCGGCACCATGTACGGCGCCACCAAGGCGGCGCTGGAACGCATGACCCAGGGCGTGGCGCAGGAAATGTCCTGCCATGGCGATATTTCGGTCACCGCCGTATCGCCGTCGCGCGTGGTGGCGACGCCGGGCACGATCCATCACAAACTGGTCACGGGATATGACGACCCGAAAGGCGAACCGCCATCGTTGATGGCGCAAGCCGCCCTGTTGCTGGCCAGCGAACCGGCGGGGAAACTCAATGGCCGCGTGACCTATGATCAGCAGATTTTGAAGGAATTCGGCTGGATTGAAAATGCGGTGGGCCGCGGCGTGGATACCGACGGGTCCGGATATTCAAAGGTGTAAACGAATAACGGCGGCGCAGGAACGCACCGCCGTTCTTCTTTTACTCACATCAGACGTTAGCGCAGGTGGCAGCACACCGTATGACCGGGGCTGATTTCCTTTAATTTCGGTTCTTCCACCTTGCAGCGTTCCTCCACATACGGACAACGCGTGTGAAAATGGCATCCCGACGGCGGATTGATCGGACTCGGCACATCGCCTTGCAGAATAATTTTTTTCCGCTTGATCGTTGGATCGGGGATCGGCACCGCCGATAGCAATGCTTCCGTGTAGGGATGCTGCGGGTTTGTGAACAGTGTCTTCTTGTCGGTGTATTCCACAATCCGGCCAAGATACATCACCGCGATATAATCGCTGATGTGTTCGACCACCGCCAGATCATGCGCGATGAACAGATAGGACAGCTTGAATTCCTGCTGTAAATCCATCAACAGATTAATCACCTGCGCCTGGATCGACACGTCAAGCGCGGACACCGGTTCATCGCCGATTATCAATCGCGGGTTCAACGCCAGCGCGCGCGCAATGCCAATGCGTTGGCGTTGGCCGCCGGAAAATTCATGCGGGAAGCTTTCCATCTGCGCCTTCCGCAGACCAACTTTTTCAAACAACTCGGCGACGCGATCTTCCTGTTCCTGGCCTGTGGCGATGCCGTGCACCTTCAGCAGTTCCCCAACAATATCACCGGCGGACATGCGCGGGTTCAGCGATGAATACGGGTCCTGGAAAATGATCTGCATTTCACGCCGGAAGTCCCGCAGCGACGCTTTGTCCAGCGTCGTGATGTCGGTGCCTTCGACTTCAATCGTGCCATCGGTCGGTTCCAGCAAGCGCAGAACCGTTCGTCCGACGGTCGATTTTCCGCAGCCGCTTTCACCAACCAACCCCAGCGTTTCGCCTTCGTTGATCGAGAAACTGACGCCATCCACGGCGTATACGTTACCGACCGTGCGCGACAAGATGCCCTTCTTGATCGGGAAGTGCTTTTTCAGTCCGTCGACTTTTAGAACCGGTGTATTGCCCGCACTCGCGGCGGCTTGGGGGGCCTCAGCCATTGTTTTCTCCATACAGTCTGTCCGAGTGCCAGCAGGCCACCCAATGATCCGGCTTCCGTTCCACGTAAGGAGGATATTCCGTTGTGCATTTGTCGTCGGCGTGGGGGCAACGCGGCGCGAACGTGCAACCTCCGGGCAGATTGATCAACATTGGAACAATGCCCGGGATTTCCGCCAGCCGTTCAACCTTCGATTCTTCGCCCTTCATGATGTCCAGATGCGGCACCGACGCCAACAGCCCATGGGTGTAGGGGTGCATCGGTTCGGCGAACAACGCCTCGACGGACGCTTCCTCCACCTTTTTGCCGGCGTACATCACCACGACCCTTTTGGCCGTCTCGGCGATCACACCCAAATCATGCGTGATCAGGATAACCGCCGTACCCAGCTTGTCCTGCAATTGCAGGATCAGGTCGAGAATTTGCGCCTGAATGGTCACGTCCAGCGCGGTCGTCGGTTCGTCGGCGATTAAAACCTTCGGGTTGCACGCCAGCGCCATGGCGATCATGACCCGTTGGCGCATACCGCCGGACAGTTGGTGGGGATATTCCCTCACCCGTTGTTCGGCTTCTGGAATTTTCACCAGTTCCAGCATTTCCACCGAGCGCGCCAGCGCCTCTTCAGTGTTCATGCCCTGGTGCAGAATCAATGCTTCGCTGATCTGATGACCGATCCTGAACACTGGATTGAGCGCGGTCATCGGTTCCTGAAAAATCATCGACATTTCATTGCCGCGAACGTCGCGCATTTCGGCGTCGGTCAACTCAAGCAAATTCCGCCCGTCCAGGTTCACCGTTCCGGCCACAGTCTTACCCGGCGGGTCTGGCACCAGGCGCATGACGGATAGCGCCGTGATGCTTTTCCCACAGCCGGATTCACCGACGATGCCCAATGTTTCACCCTTTTGCAGGTAAAATGATACGTCGTCCACCGCCTTGACGACGCCTTGTCGGGTGAAGAAATAGGTCGTGAGACCATCCACCTCCATCATCAACTCGGCGCCTTCGGGCGGGACCGGCTTGGACGCCGCTGTTTCGCCGCTAACTGTATCGACCATTCACTTACTCGCCATGTCTAGTGGTTATGTCTAGTGGTTTCATTCCAACGATGCGCCCGGCGCCGGGGCTAAAGCGCACTTTCTCTTCGTCATCGATCCAAACAGCTTTCATGCACTTAACTGCGCTGCCGGGGGTCGAGGATATCGCGCAAGGCGTCGCCCAGAAGATTGGTGCCAAACACGACAATGCTGATCGCCAGGCCGGGGAAGATCACCAGCCACGGCGCGACGCGGGCGTATTCCGCCGCGTTTTCAGACAACATCCGGCCCCAGGAAGGATGCGGTTCCGGAACGCCCAGCCCCAGGAACGACAATGACGCTTCCACCAGGATCGCGGAGCCAAGCTGCGCCGTCCCCAGCACGATCAACGGCGCCAATGTATTGGGCAGCACATGGCGGAAGGCGACGCGAAGCTCCGTCATGCCAGCGGCGCGCGCCGCCTCGACAAAGGGCATTTCGCGCAGCGCCAGCGTACTGGACCGGACCACGCGCGCGACGCGCGGCACAAGGGGTATGGATATCGCCAATATGGTGTTTTCGAGCGATGGCCCGAGAGAGGCCGCCATCACCAGCGCCAGAACCAAGAGCGGCAAGGCCTGCATGATGTCGATGATGCGCTGCATGAACAGATCGAACCAGCCCAGAAGGTAGCCGGACATCAACCCGATAACGACCCCGATGATCCCGCCCAGCAATGTGGACGAGACGCCGACCACGAGCGAAATTCGCGACCCGTGCACGATGCGGGCGAACATGTCGCGGCCCATCATGTCGGCGCCCATGATATTTTCGGCGCTTGGCGCCGCCAATGACAAGTTCGAATTCGTTTGCACCGGATCGTGCGATGCGATCACGTCCGCGAAAATCGCCATAAAAACGAAGATGATCACGATCGCGATCCCGCTGACGGCGAGCGGATAATTTTTGGAAAAGTGAACGATGGCGTCCCATCGCCCGTCAATATTCGCGCCAGCCCTGGCAAGTTCCGCTTGATGGTCAATATCAGTCACAACCTAAGCCTCCAAAACGAAAATTCGCGTCAGTTACCGTACTTGATGCGCGGATCCAGCGCCCCGTATGTCAAATCGACGATGAAATTCACCGTCACGACAATCAACGCGATGAGCATGACGAGGCTTTGCACGATGGGGTAATCACGCATCAGGATCGCTTCCACCAGGAAGTGCGCCACGCCAGGAATGTTGAACACGGTTTCCGTGATGATAAGCCCGCCGATCAGGAACGCTGCTTCAATGCCGATGATCGTCGTCACCGGCAGGAACGCGTTCTTGAGCGCATGGGAATAGTTCACGGAATTTTCCGTCGCCCCCTTGGCGCGCGCCGTGCGGATGTAATCCTGCCGCAGCACCTCCAGCATGGACGACCGCGTCAACCGCATGATCAACGCCGAACTTCGAAATCCGACTGCCGCCGCCGGTATCAGGAAGAGCAATAACTCGTCCATCAAATTTTCCGGCGGATCGGTGTAGATGGGGATGTCGTTAAAAACCGCAACGCTGAACATCAGGATCAGCAGGGCGAGCCAGAAGGATGGCAGCGACAGCCCGCTGAGGCTGATAACGCGCAAGGTGTAATCCAGGCTGGTGTCTTGCTTGACCGCGCTGATAACACCGAGCGGCACACCGAACAGAACCGAAAACCCAAGCGCCATGATCGCAAGCTTCGCGGTGATGGGAATGCGCGGCCCGAGTTCTTCAATCGCCGGCATTTCCGACACATAGGAAAAGCCAAGATCCCAGTGCATCATGCCCCAGATCCAGTCGAAATACTGAACCGGTATGGATCGGTCGAGACCGAGTTCTTTTTCGATTTCCGCCTTTTCAGCCGGATCGACGAAGCCCGCCGAGTCGAACATGATATCAACGATGTTGCCGGGCATCAGGCGCAACAACACGAAGATGATAATCGACATGCCGATGAGCGTCAGCAGCATCAGGAAGAAGCGTTTAACTAGATAAGTTCCCAATACCTGTCCCCTTACAAAACTCAGCGGCCCTTGAAAATGGGTCGCAATTAACCGAAACCGCAATTAAACGGAACCTGCGACTAAATTGATTAATATTTAAAATTTCGGAATAAACCATCAAAAAAATCGGGACCGTGGCGAAATACCCACCACGGTCCCGTGTAAAGCCTAGATTATTTGTCCATCCAGACGTCTTCCATGCGCCAGCCATTGTACAAGCTGTTCACGTGAGAGACATAGCCCTTAACGTGGGACTGCCAGCAGTTATAGCTTTGGTTGTGCATGATGATCGGACGCGCGGCGTCTTCCTGGAGTTTCTTGTCGATTTCCAGGACGAGTTGCGCACGGGCTTTTTGATCAGTCATCATGGATTGCTTTTCAAACAGCTTCTCCATTTCCGGCTTACAATAGCCCGTGTAGTTCCGCTGCGACCCACAAGAATAGTTCTCGTAGAAATTCGCATCCGGATCATCGACGCCAACCGCCGTCGCATTCAGGCCAACCATGTAGTCCTTTTTGGCGACCGTGGCGTGCCAGTTACTGGTTTCAATCGTCTTCAGGGTGCCGTCGATATAGACTTCCTTCAGATGATCGATCAGCAACACGGCGGGATCACGATACGTCGCGATATTCCGCGTCGACACTTCGACTTTCAGACGATTGTTCGGCCCATAACCGATGCTTTCCATCAGTTTGCGCGCTTCCGCCCGGTTGGCTTTCACATCGCCGCCAAAACCCGCGACCGTCTTGATGAACTCTGGCGTGAAGCCCCAGACACCTTGTGGCGGAGGCGACATCGCGCCGCCCATAAGGTTTTCACCCTTACTGATGATGTCGATGACCGACTTGCGATCCAGCGTCAGCACCATGGCCTTACGAATTTTCGCGTTGTCGAACGGCGGCTTCGCCTGATTAACGATCAGGTTGATGCTGGCGCCCATGACGCGTTCGCAAACCGCGCTCGGATTTTGCGATTTTACGTCAGCATGCAAAGGAACCGTCACATCCGCGTTGAAGACCATGTCGAACTTGCCGGCGATAAAGGCCAGAACCCGCGTCGAACGGCTTTTGATGATCGTGTGTTCAATGCCATCAAGATACGGACGATCTTTTTTCCAATAGTCCTTGTTCTTGGTGAACTTGACGCTTTCGTTCTGTTTCAGCGAAGCGAACTTGAACGGTCCGGTGCCGATCGGGTGCGTGCGCATTTTCTTCGGCGACACGTGACACGGATAAACCGGCGAATAGCCCGACGCCAACAGCGTCAAAATCGCGGGTTGCGGACGTTTGAGGTTGAACGTCACCTCATGGTCGCCATTCGTCGTGACGCCCGCCAGGTTTTTATACCAGGCCTTCCGCGGGTTTTTACGCAATTTGTATTTGCGACCGCCATTGCCCAGCAGCAGATCCCACCATGTGCACTTCACGTCGGCGGAGGTGAAAGGCTTGCCGTCGTGCCATTTCACGCCTTTGCGCAATTTGAACGTCAAATCCTTGTTGTCGGCGCTCCACGACCAGCTGGTCGCCAGATCCGGCACGATTGTGTCCAGACTGTTTATCGGTTTCGACTGATCGTACATGATCAGGTTGTTCATAACCGGCATGTAAGGCGTCAGGGTCGAGTTTGTCGCCTCTTCATGAATGGAACCGCTCGGCGGCGTTCCGCGGTGATAGGGTTTTAAGATTCCCCCGTGCTTTTGCGCGTACGCCACATTGGCGCCCAACGCCGCAGTAAACAGCGACAAAGCCGCCAAAACCGCTAATTTTTTCCCGTACATGTAAGCCCTCCTCCTGTGGGTTTGATTTGGTATTTTCTTATTATTAATGATGCGTAACCACACCACGTATGGCGCAACGTTCGCATTCACGGCGCGCGTTGTCCACTGTAAAGATTCAGTTTATTCATAAAGCTACAGGGGTATTGCATTAACCGTCGTGCGCGGGCGCCACACGACCCCGGCATTCGCCAAACCCGATGGTTGCAAAGCCGTCGCGAAGGCACTGTCCGCGAAAAATCACCTCGTCCCCGTCTTCCAGGAATGCGCGCGTCTCGCCGCCGGGTAATTCGAAGGTCAGCGCGCCCCGATCCGTTATTTCCAGCAGACAGCCCATCTCTTCGCGCGACGGTCCGGACACCGTGCCGCTGCCGTATAAATCCCCGGTTTGCAGGTTGCAGCCATTGCTGGCGTGATGCGCCATCATCTGGAACACCGTCCAGTAATTCTTGCGGAAATAGCCGCGACTGCGCAATGCCGGGTCCAGCCCGTCCGCGCGCATCCGTTCGGACAAGAGATACACGTCCACCGTAACATCGAGACCGCCATCCAACCTGTCGGTCGGGTCGTTCAGGTGCGGGGACAGGGCGGGCGCGTCCGCGCCCCGGTTGGCGGCGGCCATGCGAAACGGCGCCAGCGCCTCCATGGTGACAACCCAGGGCGACACCGACGTCATGAAGCTTTTGGACAGGAACGGACCCAACGGCGCCATCTCCCACCCCTGGATGTCGCGCGCCGACCAATCGTTCAACAGACACAGGCCAAACAACCGCTGGTCGGCCTCCGCCAACGGGATCGGATACCCCATCGGATTGCCGACGCCGACATAGGCGCCGATTTCCATTTCATAATCCAGCATCCGCGCCGGTTCGAAACTCGGCCCATCCGCGCCGGGCCGCACGATTTGCCCCCAAGGGCGCCGACACGGCGCGCCGCTGATCGTCACCGAGGACGCACGGCCATGATAGGCGACCGGCAAATGTTTGAAATTCGGGAACAACGGCGGTTCACGACGATTGAGACGCCCGCCATTCGTCGCGTGATCCAACGATGTGTAGAAATCGGTGTAATTGGCGATGGCGCTCGGCACAGCGTATTCCACCTCGTCCATGGGAACGAGCGACGCAGCGCCCGCCGTCTGGTTCGCCGATCCCGTCCGCAACAGCCGCGATGCCGCCAACCGCAAGGCCGACCAGTGGCTGGGCCCCAGCGCCATAAGCGAATTCAGCGTGGGTTCGGCCGCCGCCGCCGCCGCCGCCGCCGCCACGCCATCGAAAAACCCACCCTTCACGCACGCCGCCATATCGAGAATCTGGTCGCCTATCGCGACCCCGCCACGAAAAGGTTCGTCGTCGCCATGGCGACGGAACACCCCGAAAGGAAGGTTCTGCATGGGAAAGTCGGTATCCACCGCGTTCGCCGCGCTGACCCAGCTCGACAACCCAACGTCATGGGTTTCGTTCGTCGCCGCCATTGAAGTGCATCCTCGCAAGTGTGATGGTTCTGAAGTTAACCCCATGAAATGGGACGGAATGCAGGATCTGAATCATACTGATATTAATAGGTTGGCGTCCAGATTCACGAACAATTCAATGGTATGAATTTCTCGATCAACCCGGTTTCACACCGCCGTATAGCGATTCCAGATATCTTGCCGTATCCTCATAAGAGAAAATTAACACAACACAGATATCTTGCACCGCATAAACATGTTTAACGGACGCGGATCGTCAAAATTAGGGCGCCCTTAAAAATATAACCGGCGAGTCTAAACGGTAGCCACCCTATGAGATATCGAAACAAGACACTATCGAGACCATTGCGTATAGCATTACGGCGCTCGTCCTGATCGGCCTTGTATGGGTTATCATTTACCCAAGTTACACCGCCAACGAACCTGGCGTTCACCACGCTCTGACAATTTCATTCCTGTTGTCCGCCTTGATCCTGAGCGTCGCCTACCTGATCTGGCGTGAACGATCATTGTTCATTGCGTTGCGGCTCTCCAGACGACGCCATTCCGAGGCAACCAAGGCACAGGCCGGGGCGATCGCCGAAAGCGAAACCCGGCTGAAAACAATTGTCGAAGGGTCGATCCAGGGGATCCTCATTCACAAGGACAGCAAACCCCTGTTCGTTAACAAGGCCTACGCAACGATACATGGCTACGCGGACCCAAACGAAATCCTCGAGTTGCCGTCGATGCTCGTGCTCGTTGCACCCGAAGAGCATGAAAACCTGAATGCATACGCCGCCGCGCGTATTCGCGGCGACGACGCCCCGACGCGTTACGAATACAAAGGCGTCCGCAAAGACGGCGCCGAAATTTGGCTGGAAAACATCGCCATCCCGACGCAATGGGAGGGCCAGAACGCGATCCAGGCGACCGTCATCGACGTAACAGAACAAGTCGAACTGCGCGAAAAGGTTCATAAGACGGAAGCCCTCCTTCACGACGCGCTCAACACATTGCCGTCCGGTCTTGTGCTTTTCGACTCCGATGACAAATTAGCGTTGGTCAACGAAGCCTATCGTCAAACGTTCCCGGAAATGGCCCATTTATTAGTACAAGGCGCCAAATTCGAGGACCTAGTCCGTGAAAGCGCCGAACGCGGATTAATACAAAATGCGATTGGGAGAGAAGACGAATTTGTCCGGGAACGGCTGGCGCAACATCACAACCCCAAAGGACCCGTGGAGTTTTTACTGACCCAAGGGAAATAGATAAGCACTGAAGAATGGCGGATGCCGGAGGGTGGCGTCATCGGCATTCGCACCGACATCACCGAACAAAAAAAGATCGAAGAAACGCTGGTCCAGCAATCCGCGGCGCTGCGCGCGAGCGAGGCGCGCTTTCGAGACTTTGCGGAATCCACATCCGACTGGTTATGGGAAATGGACGCCGATCTACGGTTTACTTATATGTCGGAAAACGTCGAACGGATCGTCGGCGTGCCCGCCGAATGGCATCACGGCAAAACCCGTGAGGATTTGCTGGGCCCGGATTACGACCGGGATGTCTGGTCGGCGCATCTGGAAACCCTGAACGACCACAAACCGTTCCGGGATTTCGAATATTACAGAACGGGAGAAGACGTCGAATCAAAATGGCTGAGCAGTAGTGGAATTCCGATATTCGACAAAAGCGGCGCCTTTGCCGGATATCGCGGAACCGGTCGTGATATCACCGATAGAAAGCACATAGAGGGCGCCCTGGCGATAAGCGAAGGTCGGTTGCGCGCCATCATCGACGCGTCACCTTCGATGATCACACTGAAGGACGCCGACCGGCGGTACCTCGTCGTCAACAAGGCCTACGCAACATCACGGGGTATTTCGATCGAAAACGCCATCGGCGCCAACACATCGGAATTGGGCGCCAACTACCAAGCCGACATCGTCGAGGATTTTGACAGACAGGTTCTCGAAACCCGCGAAACGGTGATGTACGAACGCAGCGCCGTCGGGGCCGGCGGCGCATTGGCGTCGCGGTCGGTCGTCAAATTTCCCGCCTTCGATTCCCGTGGCGAACTATTAGGGGTCGGCACCATCAGCACCGATGTTTCTGACCGAAAACAGGCGGAGATGGCGCTGCGCGCCAGTGAGGCGCAGTTGCGATTGGTTTCGGATTCCCTGCCCGTCTTGATCGCCTATATTGACCGGGATCTGCGCTACCGTTTCGTCAACAAGGCCTGCACCGAGTGGCTGGGGCGCGACGCGGCGGACATTCTGGGTCAGCGGGTCAAAGACATCCATCCCGGCAGATTTTCAACCTTCTCCCACTATATCGAAAAAGTTTTATCCGGCGACCCGGTGTCGTTCGAGGACACCGTCAACTATCCCGACGGCGTCACGCGCGATATCCAGGTATTTTATACCCCCCGGCACTCCGATGACGGCGGCGTCGATGGATATTACGCGCTGGTCGAGGATATCAGCGAAAGGAAAGTCACCGAAGCGAAGCTTCAGCAGGCGCAAAAAATGGAAGCCGTCGGACAACTTACCGGGGGGATCGCGCATGACTTCAATAATTTGCTCGGCGTCATCATGGGCAACCTCGAATTACTTTTGGAGACGCCGAATGACGGGGAAAGCCGGACGTCCATGTTGGAGTCTGCGGTTAGAGCAACGCAGCGCGGCGCGGAACTCACGCACCGCCTGTTGGCGTTCTCCCGCAAGCAGACGCTCGCGCCCGAAATTGTAGATTTGAACGCCCTTGTAACCGGCATGATCGGTTTCGTTGAACGCACATTGGGCGAGACCGTCTCGGTTCAATCCATATTGGCGCCGAAATTGGCGAAGGTGAATATCGATCCCGGCCAATTGGAGGCGGCGCTGCTGAATTTGACCGTCAACGCGGGACATGCAATGGCGAAAAGCGGTCAGTTGACAATCGAAACCGGTAACACCGACTTCAGCGACGCCGAAGCGGCGGAGCTTGAAGGCGTCGCCCCTGGGCCATACGCCATGCTCGCCGTTTCCGATACGGGAAGCGGTATGAAGCCGGGCGTGCTGGCGCAGGTCTTCGAGCCTTTCTTCACCACCAAGGAAGTCGGCGAAGGCAGTGGGCTTGGCTTGAGTATGGTGCACGGGTTCATCAAACAGTCGGAAGGGCACATATCTATTCATAGCCGGGAAAGCCAAGGCACATCGGTGAAGCTGTATTTTCCCGCACATCGGGACGAGGCGGAATCAGAACTGCTACCTGTTGCACCGACGTCCTCAGCCTCGATTCACAAAGGCGACGCCGAAACAATTCTCGTCGTCGAGGACGATCCGGATTTGCGGCAACTCGCAGTTCTGATTATTAACCAGCTTGGCTACAAAACGCTTGAGGCCGACGACGGCCCATCCGCCGTGGCGGCGCTGGAAACAGACGACCCCATCGACCTCCTGTTTACCGACGTCATTCTTCCCGGCGGCATGAGCGGCCCGGACATCGCGGCCAGGGCGCTTGATCTGCGCCCGAAGTTGCGAATCCTCTTCACGTCGGGGTATCCGGAAAACGCGCTTGAGGACAATGAGATGGATAAGGACTCTATCGAGGTCATCGGCAAGCCCTACCGGCAAAACGTCCTCGCCCAACGAATCCGGACAATCCTGGACAATTAGAAGATATGGTGTTTGTTGGGCGTTCCGAATTCCAAGGGGAGGCCGTCCGACATGAGCCCGAAATCCACCGCGCCCACATCCGGCATCACATCCCACGCCGCCAACCCTGGCCACGCCGCCGATCCGGGACGGATCAGCGATTTAGCGCGGGACATTCGTAACGGCGCCGTATCACCGGTCGATCTGGTTCAACGTTACCTCGACCGTATCGCCGCCGTGGACCCTGCCGTCGAAGCATGGCGCGAGGTTTCCGCCGACGCCGCCCGGACCGAAGCCGCAGACCGCGCCGCCGATATCGAAAACGGGATCATTCGTGGGCCGCTGCATGGCGTGCCGGTGGGGGTCAAGGACATCATCGACGTCGCGGGCCTTCCCACCCGATGCAACAGCAATTCGCGCGCGCAGGCCGGTCCCGCCAGCGCCGACGCCGAAGTTGTCGCGGCGCTGCGCGCGGCGGGCGCGATTATCCTCGGCAAGACCCACACCACTGAATTCGCCTACCGCGACCCCTCACCCGCACGCAACCCGCATAACCTCGATCACACGCCCGGCGGTTCCAGCAGTGGATCGGGAGCGGCGGTGGCGGCGGGCATGGTTCCCGCCGCGCTGGGCACCCAGACCATGGCGTCGGTGAACCGCCCAGCCGCCTATTGCGGCATCGGCGCGTTCAAACCCAGTACACGCCTGATGCCCGGTTTCGGGGTCGAGCCGCTGTCCTATCTCTACGACACCGTGGGGTTTTACGGCGGTCGCGTCGAAGACGCCGCAACCCTGTTCGAAGCGGTCTGTCCGCACCACGCGCGCCACACGAACGCGGAGTCGCCGAACAGCTTACGAATTGTTATCCCCGACGACTCCTTCATTGAAGACGCCGATGGGGAAATCCAACGCGCCATGGAACGCGCAACGGGTCAGCTTCGCGACGCCGGACACGCCGTCGAACACCGCCCCTCGCCGGTTTCCTTCAAACGTCTGCACGACCTTCATCGCATGACGATGGAGTACGATATCGGCCGCACGCGGCGCGCCTTCCTTGACGAAGCCGAAGGCCAAATCGGCGTGCATTTGCTGGAGGTCATCCAAAGCGGGCTGGCCATCCCCGCCGCCGACTATCGCGATGGTCGGCGCGAAATCGATTCCCTGCGCGATGCGTTTTTCACGGCCTTCGCCGACGCGGACGCCTTCCTGTGGCCCGCGACGCCCAAGACGGCGCCCAAGGGATTATCCTGGACCGGCGATGCGAAATACATCTCGCCCTGGACCGCGCTCGGCGGGCCGGTCGTCACCATGCCGACGGGGCAGTCGGCGGCGAAATTGCCCATCGGCTGCCTTGTCGCGGGCGCGCCCGGCGCAGATTTCGGTTTCGCCAGGATCGCGCGCAAGGTTGCGGACGCAGCGGAAGACCACGACACGGTGATTTCCTGACGGTCCCGGCGCGCGTATCCGCTGATATTTGACATTTCACGCCGCACACCATCGAATGAAAGAAAATCGAAGGAACCGTGAAGCATGTCAAAAAATAAGGGCGACACCACAAATTACGACCATGAAAAACGCCATCCCAACATGCGCCCGCGGGACGCCGCGACTCTTTTAATTGTTCGAAAATCCCGGCGGGGACATGAAATATTGTTGGGCGAACGCAGTTCGAAACACGCTTTCTTTCCCAATCATTTTGTATTCCCCGGCGGCGGCGTTGATCGGTCGGACGGGTACGCGCGCGCCGCCACCCCGCTTCGCGACCATGTCACCGCCTCTCTGGAACAAACCGCCACGCCGCATCGCGCGCGCGCCATCGCCCTGGCCGCCATTCGCGAAACTTTTGAGGAAACCGGCTTGATTGTCGGCGACCCGGCATCGGGCATGGCGGCAGGCGGGCCTAGGGGCTGGCCAAAGGGCTGGACAGAATTTTACCGAACCGGCATGGCGCCGGCGTTGGACGGTCTGACCTTCGTGATGCATGCTATTACGCCGCCGGGACGCCCGCGCCGTTTCAACGCGCGCTTTTTCGCCATCGACGCCGAGCGAGTCCAGGGCGATGCGACCGACGGCGATGGCGAGTTGCTGAAAATACACTGGTTCACCCTGGACGACGCCGCCAAACTGAAAATCCCCGCGATCACGGTGCGCGCCCTGAACGAAATCGAGGCGCGCCTCTCACAGGGTCGGCTGGACGATCCCGCCCACCCCATTCCCTGGTCCCGGACCATACGCGGCAAGCGGATCACGGGCGCCTACTGACACGAGTTTGAAAGGAATAAACCCATGAAGTACGGATTTTATCTGCCGACGCGCGGCGACACCGCGACGACGGACGGCCTGGTCTCGATGGTTCAGAACGCCGAACGGCTCAACTTCAACTCGGTCATGATTGCCGACCACATCGTCTTTCCCACGACAATCGACTCGCCCTATCCGTACACGGTGGATGGCGGGTTTCCCGGACAGGGCGACGCCTTCGAACAATTGAGCCTGATGTCGTTCATCGCCGCCAAGACCGATTCCCTGCGCCTTGTCAGCAGCGTGATGATCCTGCCGCACCGCAACCCGTTGATCACCGCGAAAATGCTGGCGACAATCGATGTGTTGTCAAAGGGCCGCGTCACGGTCGGCGTCGGGGTAGGTTGGCTGCGCGAGGAATTCGAAGCGCTGGACGCCCCCGATTTCGACAAGCGCGGCGCCTCCAGCAACGAGTTTCTGGAAATCTTCAAGAAGGCCTGGACCGAAGACCCGGTCAGCTTCGACGGCGAGTTCTACAGCTTTCCCGAATTACGCTGCATGCCGCAGCCGGTGCAAGACCCGCACCCGCCCATCTGGATCGGCGGCCACAGCAAACCGGCGCGCCGCCGCGTCGCCAAATACGGCGACGGCTGGCACCCGGTCGGGTCCATCGCCGCCTCCCCGCTGCCGCCGGAAAAGTTGCAGGCCGGTTTCGACGACATCAAACAGATGGCCGAAGCCGAAGGCCGCGACCCGGAAGCCATCACGATTTGCTACAAGGCGCCGGTCTATGACGCGGGCGTGCCCGTGGACGGCGCGGACCGCAAACCGTTCACCGGGTCCTACGAACAAATCGCCGACGACGTGCGTTCCTTCGAAGCGGTCGGCGTGTCGGAACTGGTGTTCGATTTCCGCTCGCCGACCTTCGATCAAAGCATCGAGATGATGAATGCGTTCGGCGGCGGCGTCATGCCCCTAACGAAATAAACCCCAACGGGAAAACTTCAGTAAGGCGCGTCGCCTTTCAGCATGACGCGGTACAGATAGCGCATCTGGTTCATGTCGTAATCGGGGTTCGCCTTGTGCAGCAGGCACCGGTTGTCCCACATGGCCAGATCGCCGACGCGCCATTTGTGATAATATTGATATTTGTCCTGGGTCGCGTGCGCCA
>JABJJH010000577.1 GCA_018660965.1 Rhodospirillaceae bacterium
GCGGCGCTTGACGGCGCGGCGCTGATCGCCAATGCGACTAGCCTGGGAATGACGGGACAGGCGACGCTTGACTTGCCGCTGGACGTCTTGCCCGATAACGCCCTGGTTCATGATATTGTCTATGCGCCGCTGGAAACCGACCTTTTGGCGCGGGCGCGGGCGCGTGGGAACCGGACGGTCGATGGCCTGGGCATGTTGTTGCATCAAGCGCGACCGGGTTTCGAGGCCTGGTTTGGCCTGTCGCCCGCGGTAACGCCTACGTTGCGAAAATTTGTTTTGGAGTCGTAGGGGAACCGTAGAATGCGTGAAATTGTTCTCGATACCGAAACCACCGGCCTGGATCCCGGTTCCGGTCATCGCATTGTCGAGGTTGGCTGCGTCGAGCTCCTGGATCATATGCCAACGGGCCGGACGTATCAGAAATACATCAATCCCGAACGCGATGTGCCGCTGGAATCCTATAATATTCATGGATTGTCCGAAGCGTTTCTCGCCGACCATTCGGTGTTTGCTGAAATTGTTGAGTCATTTCTGGAATTTATTGGCGACGACCCGCTGGTCATCCACAACGCCGCCTTTGACATAAAGTTTCTGAATGCGGAAATCGAACGGCTCGGGTTCAAGCCGTTGCCGATGTCCCGGACCATCGACACATTGAAAATCGCGCGATCACGCTATCCCGGCGCCAGCGCAAGCCTTGACGAGTTGTGCCGGCGGTTCGGCATCGACAACACTGCGCGGACCAGCCATGGCGCGCTGCTGGACTCCGAACTTCTTGCGGCGGTTTACATTGATTTGATCGGGGCCCGCGAACCCGGACTGGATCTGGCCGCGCAGTCGTCGTCACAGACCGAAGCGCCGGTGGCCGCCATTGATCGACCGGTTCGTCCCGCGCGCCCGCATGCGCCCAGCGACGCCGAATTGGCCGCGCATGACGCTTTTTTGGAAAAGCTAAAAGACCCGATCTGGAAACGGCAGGGCGATTAGCCGTTCTGTTGGGTTTGCCGGTAATACCCCTGAAAGTCGATGGGGTTGAGCAGCAATGGCGGAAACCCGCCGTCGCGGATCGCTTCGGCCACAATGGCCCGCGCGAACGGAAACAGGTGGCGCGGGGCTTCAATCATCAGGATTTGTTTCAATACGTCGTCAACGGCGTTGGTGACTTGAACAAGCCCAGCGTAGGATAATTCAGCGATGAACATGGTTTCGTCATTTAGCGTCGCCTTGATTTCAATATTCAGAATGACTTCGTGAATATTATTTTCAACCGGCTCGGCGGCGACATTGAAATCGACATTCACGTCGGGTTGCGCCATTTGCGACATGAATATCTTTGGTGATTGCGGGCTTTCGAAGGAAAAGTCCTTAACGTATTGCTGAGCGAATCCAATCGTCGGCCCGGTTGGCACCGCTGATTCGCCCGCGTCGGCTCCCGTATCTGTGGTCGTGTCAGACATGCCGTCTCCATTCAAGAAAGGTCGTACCGATCTAACATACATCAGGGGTGGAAACAACATGACCACCGCCTGGATGGGCCTGCGACGGATCGAAGCGGACGACAGCGCAATTGCCGACCCGATGCCCGGTCAAGCCGCGAATAAAGCCCCAATGGGTGATAACCAGGGTATTCGCCCAATCGCCTGTCGCGGACATTTGAATCCGGAAAGATTGACACCGCTGATCCAGAGAATGTTCACTTTCCTCCAGGGTCGGCCACCATTCCTCGTTGAGGTGATCGAAGCGTAGATGCGGCCAGGTTTGTTGCAATTCCGACCGCGTCGTGCCGATGTCGCAGATGAACGCCGCGCGTTCGCCGACGCCGGGATTGATTTCAAAGGTGACGCCAAACGCCGCGGCGACGATTTCCGCCGTTTGCAAGGCACGCCGATAAGGGCTGCAAATGATCCGCTTGATGGGAAATTCAGCCAGGAACGTCGCGGTGGATGCGGCCTGGCGATGCCCCAAGGCTGTCAGAATTGGATCACGGATGCCCGGATCGCGTCGCGTTTCCCCATACACGACATTGAATTCCGATTGGCCGTGTCGGACGAGGATCATGAATCATCGCGCCCGTTATTATGACCACCCTTTCGCCAGGGACTGTTTGCAGGGTCGGTTGTTTCGTCGCCGCGCCCGTCGTTATTTGGCGGCAGCCTGTCCCGTGAAGGATCATTTTCATGAAACTCGCCGTCGATGATGGACCCGTCCGTATTTTTCCAGTTGTTGGGGTCCATTTGCACGCCATCCACCCAAACCGCACCCCGGGCCTTAAGAATTCGCCGTAACCCCAAACCGAGCAATCGGCGGACCGGGGGAATAAACAAAGCAAAGCCGACAGCGTCGGTGATGAAGCCAGGCGTCAGCAGCAAGGCCCCCGCCGCCACGAGACAAAGTCCGGTAAACAGTTCCTCGACCGGTAATTCATTGCGTTGCAAGCTGCGCGAGGCGCGCGCCCAGGTCGATAGTCCCTGCCATCGCAAGAGCGCCGCGCCCAGAATCGCCGTTCCAATGATCGCCAGTATTGTTGGCCAGAGGCCAAACCGGCTGCCCGCTTCGATGAACACGGCGATTTCAGCGATTGGCGTGGCGAGAAACGCGAGGAGTAAAATAAGGCCCATGCTTGCTCTTTTTAAGCGGAAGTTCTATCTAACATAAGCAGGTTGAAGCAAAATATCCCGCAGGAATTCTAAAGAAGCCGGGTTGATTTTTGGTTCACTCTTAACAATCTAACGCTTGCTTGGTCATATGGTCGGCGTGAACGTGGAGAAAAGCTCAAAAATGGGCGGAAGTTTTGAATTTTTCGATATCCTTCTTTTCGCCATGTTCGCGGCGTTCCTGGTGTACCGGTTACGCTCCGTTCTGGGGAAACGGACCGGGCACGAACGCCAGGACCGCGCCGACGCGTTTTTGAGCCCGGAC
>JABJJH010000073.1 GCA_018660965.1 Rhodospirillaceae bacterium
CCGATGGTCGTGGGCGACGAAATCAAGATCTGCAACATGATGTATCTGGCGATGTCCTACGATCACCGCATCGTCGATGGCCGCGAAGCGGTGACGTTCCTGGTGCGCATGAAGGAATGTCTGGAAGACCCCCAACGCCTGCTGATCGACGTTTAACGTCATAAAACCAATAAACGGGAAGACGACACATGACTGATTCCGCATACGATCTGGTCGTTATCGGCGGCGGGCCGGGCGGCTATGTCGCGGCCATTCGCGCCGCCCAGCTTGGCATGAAGGTGGCCTGCGTGGAAAAGCGCGCCGCCCTGGGCGGGACCTGCCTGAACGTCGGCTGCATACCGTCCAAGGCGCTGCTGCGCAGTTCGGAGCTTTACGCCGAAGCGCGCCACGGGCTGGACGACCACGGGGTTAAGCTGGGGTCGGTCAAACTGGATTTGGCGGCGATGATGGCGCGCAAGGACAAGGTCGTGTCGGATCTGACCACCGGCATCGCGTTTTTGTTCAAGAAGAATAAAGTCGATCACATCGCGGGAACCGGCGCCATTGAACCCACGAGCGAGTCTACGGGCGAAGGCGCGAACGCGGTGACCGTCACCGGCGCGGACGGATCGACCACGCGGCTGGACGCCAAGAACATCCTGATTGCGACCGGGTCGGAAAGCACCCCGTTGCCGGGCGTCGATGTCGACGAAAAACAAATTGTCTCCTCGACCGGCGCGCTGGCCTTGCCCAAGGTCCCGAAACACATGGTCGTCATCGGCGGCGGCTATATCGGGTTGGAAATGGCGTCGGTGTGGGGGCGCCTTGGCGCGAAAATCACCTGCGTCGAATTCCTGGACCGCATCACGCCGGGCATGGACGGGGAAGTGTCGAAAAACTTCCAACGCATCCTCAAGAAACAAGGCATGACGTTCAAGCTGGGGACCAAGGTCACGGCGGCGAAGAAAAGCCGCACCGGCGTGACGTTGACGGTTGAACCCGCGAACGGCGGCAAGGCCGAACAAATCAAATGCGACGTCGTTCTGGTGGCGGTCGGGCGGCGTCCCTACACCGACGGGCTCGGGCTGGACGCCATCGGCGTGAACACCGATGAACGCGGCGTCATCCAGATTGACGGCGGGTTCCAGACGAATGTCCCCGGCGTCTACGCCATCGGCGATTGCGTCCCCGGGCCGATGCTGGCGCACAAGGCCGAAGACGAAGGCGTGGTGTGCGCTGAAATCATCGCGGGCCAATCCGGCCACATCAATTACGACGCCATTCCGGGCATCGTCTACACATGGCCCGAAGTCGCCAGCGTCGGCAAGACCGAGGAACAGCTCACGGATTCCGGCGTAACGTACAAGGCCGGAAAATTTCCCTTCACCGCCAACAGCCGCGCGCGCGCCAGCGGCCACACCGACGGATTCGTGAAAATACTGGCGGACGCGGCGAGCGATGCGGTTCTGGGGGCGCACATCATCGGCCCCGACGCGGGCAGCCTGATCCATGAAATCGTGACGATCATGGAATTCGGCGGCTCGGCGGAAGACATCGCACGCATTTGCCATGGCCACCCGACTTTCAACGAAGCGGTCAAGGAAGCAGCCCTCGCGGTTGACGGTCGCCCCATCCACATGTAACCGTCGGCGGCTCCATGATCCGCCTGACCCCCCTACACCTGATTATCACGATGTGCCTGGCGCAGGGTTTCGCCATGCTCACCGGCTCGACCTTCGCCGCCCTGCTGCCGACATTCCAGGCCGAATGGGCGTTGAGCAACACCGAAGCCGGGTGGATCAGCGGCGTTTATTTCGCCGGTTACGTGGCCGCCGTGCCAATTCTGGTCAGCCTCACGGACCGGGTGGATTCGCGAAACGTCTATCTGGTTTCCGCCGTCATCAATATCGTCGCAGGACTCGGGTTCGCCTATTTCGCCTATGGCGTCTGGAGTTCGAGTTTCTGGCGTATCCTGCAAGGCATTGGCCTCGCGGGCGTCTACATGCCCGGATTAAAAGCGCTGACCGACCGCTTGCCGGAAAACCGCCACGGTCGCGCCATCGCCTTTTACACGTCCTCCTTCGGCGTGGGGTCCAGCCTCTCCTACCTGCTGGCCGGTGAAATCAACATTGTCCTGGATTGGCAATGGGCGTTCGTTTTGTCGTCCATCGGCCCGGTGATCTCGGCCCTGATCGCCGTTGTTGTTTTATACCCGCAACGCCCCGCCACAGCGGACCGACCTTCGACGCGCCTGCTCGATTTCCGTCCCGTGTTCCGCAACCGGCGGGCGGTGTCCTATACGCTGGCCTACGCCGTTCACAATGTGGAGCTGTTCGCGCTGCGGTCATGGCTGGTGGCCTATCTGTTCTTTTCAAAAAGCCTGCAAGCCGACGGCGCGTTCGGCGCGATGTGGCGAATCACCATCATCGCGACGGTCGTCAACGCCCTGTCGATGCCCGCCAGCGTCATCGGCAACGAACTGGCGCAAAAATTCGGCCGCTTGCCCGTTCTCTTTGGCGTGATGACCACATCCTGCATCATCGCCATCATCCTCGGGTTTTCCGCGTCCGCCCCGTACTGGGTCGTGCTCACCTTGTTCATCATTTATGGGCTGACGGTCTCGGCCGATTCATCGACCATCACCGGCGGCGCGGTCTCCGCCGCCGACCCGGCCTATCGCGGCGCCACCATGGCGGTGCATTCGATGATCGGCTTTATCGGGTCGATGGCCGGGCCGCTGATCTTCGGCGTCGTGCTCGACATCGGCGGCGGTGAGTTGAACCAGATCGCCTGGGGCCTGAGCTTCACGGTCATCGGCCTGATCGTCGTGACGGGGCCGATGTTCGTCTATTTCATGGATCGCGACAAACAGCCGTAATAACGCGCTTATTTGGTCAAAACGTTTTCAAGCACGTCCAGAATCAGATTCGTGCCTTTTTGAATCAAAACAACATTGTTGTCGATAACGGCGCGCTCCACGCCTGCGGGTAACGGCGGCAGCTGATTTTCAAGATTCGTCGGCAAACTTCGTTTCGCCAATCCCGGCGGCAATTGCTGTTGTTTGGCCAGCCCCGGCGGCAGCGAGCGGCGTTTGGCGAGGCCCGGCGGCATTTGCCCGGATTTTCCCCGGTGAGCCCTGTTTTTATTTTTTTTCTTTTTCGACTTCTTCGATTTTTTCCCGCCCCTGGCACTCTCTCCGTCCCGGTCTGGATTGCGAAGTCCGATGGCTTCATAGAACCGCTTGATCGCGCGCTTTTCAATTTCAGAGAATATGACCTGGTTTACATCCGATTGCGCGGATTGCGCTACCGCCGGGACGGGTCCCGACGCCAACCAGAAAACGGCTGAAACCAACGCTGCGCTAAAAAATCGTCTCATCGTCCATCTCCAAAAAATTCGCCGCCAAACTATCGCATGAATGCCTGTCCGAACGCCATATCCCCCTTACCGGGCGCGGGGGTGGGTCGCGCGGTATTCCGCCATGAGCCGGTCCGTTTCAACCTCGGTGTAGCGTTGCGTCGCCGAAATCGAAGCGTGCCCCAACAGTTCCTGAATCGACCGTAAATCGCCGCCCCCCGCCAGCAAATGCGTCGCGAACGAATGGCGCAATGCGTGCGGGGTCGCCGTGTCGGGCAGCCCCAGCATCGCCCGCGCCATCCGCATCCGGCGCTGCGCGACGCCGGGGTTGAGCCGTCCCCCCCGCACGCCGCGAAACAAAGCCTGCCCCGCCGCCAACCGGTGCGGGCACGCACGCGCATAAGCGCCAATGGCCTCGCGAACCACGGGCAGAACCGGAACCATCCGCTGTTTGCCGCCTTTACCGTCGACAAGCAGCGAGTCGGTCGCGTCGCCGAATTGACCCGGCGTCAACCCCAGAGCCTCCGAAATTCGCAAGCCACATCCATATAACAGCGTGAACAAGGCGGCGTCCCGCAAACCCACCCAGGGCTCGTCCGCAATGTCCTGGGCGACATCGATCACATCGCGGGCGTCGGCCGGGCTCAAGGGCCTGGGCACCGCGTGCGGCAGACGGGGCGTGCGCACGGATTGGATCGCCTGATTGGTCAATCGATCGTTACGCTCGCACCAGCGAAAGAAATTTCGCACCACCGACAAGGCGCGCGCGATGGAGGTTCGTTTCAATCCATCCCCCGCCCGCTTTGCCAGCCAGGCGCGGAAGTCAGCGGGCCGAAGCGATTCCAGGATGGCCGGTGTTGGGGGCTCGCCCTGGTGACCGGCGATAAAAGTCAGAAATCCGAACAGGTCGCGACGATATCCATCCAGGGTATGCGCGGCCACGCGGCGTTCGTCTTCCAGCCATTGAACCCAATCGCCGAGGATCAAGGCGAGCCGCGAGTCGACAACCGGAAGCCCCGGCGCCGCATTCGCCTTGTCGGCGGCCTTTATTCCGGAAGTTCCAGCCATGTTCGGGTGACGTACTCCAGGACGCGCCCCAGAAAATCAAGGAGCTCGGTGCCTTGTTTCGCGTGAAATTTACCCGTCTTTCGCGTTCCAAACGCGACCAGCGCCGGTGGACTCACCGCCGACACCTCGATGCGCACCAAGGCCGTGGAACGCACCAGCGTCGCGCCGGCGCCGAAAATTTCCGGGTCGCCGTCGATGTCGCTGTACAACGTCACCGTGCGGCCCTCGCCCATAATGGCGCCCACCGCGCCTTCGCGCACCCCTCTTAGTCCCGCGGTCGGCATGGTGACGACGTTGTCGCCCGCTTCCATTTCGACGCAAAACGTCACGATGTCGAGGTCGAGGAGGATGGCGAAATCGTTCGTGACCACCTGAATGACCTGCTCGAACGACGTGGCGGCCAACAACGCCAGCACACATTCATGCACCCGCGCCTGGGTGCTTAAATTGGCGCGGCTGGTGATCATCAATTCCCGTTGCCGCAATTTCAGGCGTTCCGCGTCGCCGCGCAGCCGGTTGATGATCGCCGATTGCAAATCGGACACCCCATCGCCCAGGCCGCGTTCCGGCGGCGTCATCACACGATACAAATCCGGGTTTTGCTGCAAAAAATCAGGATTATTCGACAGGAACTCAATGACCTGAGCGGGCTCCAGGCTGTTCTTCAGCGAACTGGTTGGCGTTTGCGGCATCAGGATTACAGAATCGACTGGCCGGTTTTTTCCCAATCCGCCAGAAACGCGGCCAAGCCGTTATCCGTCAGGGGATGATTAAACAGCGACCACAGCACATTCGGCGGAATCGTCGCGACATCCGCGCCAATGCGCGCCGCTTCGAGAATATCCTTCGGCGAGCGGATCGACGCGACGAGCACTTCGGTCGTGAAACTGGGATAATTTACGTAGATGTCGCAGATATCCTCGATCAACTGCATGCCGTCCATGGCGATATCGTCCAGCCGGCCGATAAAGGGCGATATAAAGGTCGCGCCCGCCTTGGCCGCCAAAATCGCCTGATTGGCCGAAAAACACAGCGTTACGTTGACCTTCACGCCGTCCCCCGTCAGCGCCTTGCAGGTCTTCAGGCCCGCCCGGGTCAAAGGCACCTTGACCGCGATGTTATCGGCGATTCCCGCCAGCTTGCGGCCTTCGGCCAACATCGCATCGAATTCGGTCGCGGCGACTTCCGCGCTGACCGGGCCTTCCACGACCTGACAAATTTCCGCGACCACTTCGAAGAAATCACGACCGGTCTTCGCGACCAGCGACGGGTTCGTCGTCACCCCGTCCAGGAGACCGGTATCGGCCAGTTCGCGAATCTCGCCAACGTCGGCGGTATCTACAAAAAATTTCATCGTTTTCCTCGGTTTAGGGTTTTGCCCGGTTTAGACGCCAAATTCGACATGGCCCACATTCGTCATGGCGTCCTAAAGGCCGCCTCCGTTAGACTCCCGTCCATGACCGATCCCATGCACGATAACAGCGATCTTTCCCGTCAGGTATCGTCCGGGGGCGTAGGGCGGGTCAAGGTCCTTTTGCCCCTTCCTCTGGCCGGCGCCTACGATTATCGCGCGCCGCCCGGACTGCTCCTGGCGCCCGGCCAATTCGTGACCGTCCCGCTGGGCCGCCGTCAGGCCACCGGCGTGGTATGGGACAACAGCTTGGAAGAAAAGGAAGGAGCGGTTTCCGAAGACCGTTTGAAGGACGTCATCGGCGTCGCATCCGCCTTGACCCTGCCGCGTGAAACCCGGCGTCTGGTCGATTGGGTCGCAGGCTACACGACGGCGCCGCTGGGGGCCGTGTTGCGTATGGCGATGAGCGTTCCCACCGCCCTCGACCCGCCGAAACCGCGAATCGCCTACGCCATCGGCGAGGGCGGCGGCGACCTCCCGTCCGATGTGCGCATGACGCCCGCGCGGCAACGCATTCTCGCCTTGTTGCGCGATGGCCCGCCGCGCACCCAGGCCGATATCGTCCATGAAACCGGCGTCACAGCCGGGGTGGTCAAGAAATTGGCGGAAATTGGCGCGATTTTGCCGGTCAAATTGCCGGTCGAACGGACGGCGCGGCAACCGGACCCCGACAGCGCCGGTCCCGCCCTGTCCCCCCCGCAACGGGACGCGGCGGCGACCTTGATCGAAAAGATGGACGCATTTTCTGTGACCCTGGTGGATGGCGTGACCGGGTCGGGCAAGACCGAGGTTTATTTCGAAGCCATCGCAGAAGCGTTGCGCCGGGGGCGGCAGGCGCTGGTGCTGTTGCCGGAAATCGCGCTCGGCGCGCAGTGGCTGCAACGCTTCGAGGCGCGGTTCGGCGCGCGACCGACGCAATGGCATTCCGAATTGACGCCGGTGACGCGCCGCGCCGCCTGGCGCGCCATCGCCCAGGGCCGCGCCCGGGTCGTGGTCGGCGCGCGGTCGGCGTTGTTTCTGCCGTTTCCCGATTTGGGCCTGATCGTCGTGGACGAAGAACACGACGGCGCCTTCAAACAGGAAGACGGCGTCGCCTACCATGCGCGCGACATGGCCATCGTCCGGGCGCAAATCGGTGGATTCCCTGCCATTTTAGCCTCGGCGACGCCGTCGCTGGAAACCATCGTGAATGTGGAGGCCGACCGATATGCGCGGGTCCAATTGCCTACCCGCCATGGCGGCGCCGACTTACCCGACATTCACCTGATCGACCTGCGCGCCGACCCGCCGGAACGCCAATGCTGGTTGTCGCCGCCCCTGCGCGACGCGCTGGCCAGGACCCTGGCTGCGGAACAACAATCGCTGCTGTTCCTCAACCGGCGCGGCTATGCGCCGTTGACCTTGTGCCGCGCCTGCGGTCACCGGCTGGAATGTCCAAACTGCACCGCCTGGCTGGTCGAACACCGGTTTCGCGGACGCCTTCAGTGCCATCACTGCGGATTGACCAGCAACCGCCCGGATTCGTGCCCCGCCTGTGAAGCCGAAGGCGCCCTGGTTGCGTGCGGCCCCGGCGTCGAGCGGGTGGCGGAAGAAGTGATGGCGTTGTTTCCAGACGCCCGAATGTCGGTCGTCACCAGCGACAACATGCGCAATCAATCGGACGCCGCCGAATTCATCCGAACGGTGAGCGAACACGAAGTCGACATTCTTATCGGCACGCAGATCGTCGCCAAAGGTCATCATTTTCCCAATTTGACGTTGGTCGGCGTGATCGACGCCGACCTTGGGTTGGCGGGCGGCGATTTGCGCGCGGCGGAGCGCACCTATCAACTGCTACATCAAGTCGCAGGTCGCGCCGGGCGGGCGGAACGACCCGGCGCCGTCTATTTGCAGACCTACCGGCCCGACCACCCGGTGATGCAGGCCATGGCGAGCGGAGATCGCGACGGTTTCCTGTCCGCCGAGGCCCAGGCGCGTCGCGTTGGACATTGGCCGCCTTTCGGGCGCCTGGCCGCATTGATCGTGTCCGGCCGCGATGAACAGGCGGTGGATGCGGTCGCGCGTGAATTGGCGCGCCGCGCGCCGACCCGCAAGGATGTCAGGACCCTGGGGCCCGCGCCCGCGCCGCTGGCGATGTTACGCGGGCGGCACCGACGCCGCTTATTGTTGAAGACTGAACGCGGCGTCGCCGTGCCGCCGCTGGTGCGTGACTGGCTGGCCCGGGTAAAGGCGCCGTCCACCGTGCGGATACAGGTGGATGTCGATCCCTATAGCTTTATGTGACGCCATTTCGCGCCCCTCTATTTCACCCGCGCCAAGGCCAAAATCAGTATTTTTGACACTTGCCAAAAAAGCGGGGTGCAGGCGGCTTGAAAGCCTGAAACGACTATGGTACACACCGCACGCTTCCGGGCGGAGACGCTTGGCGGGGAGGTGCGCGCCGTTATGCTAACGGATTGCGAATTTGGTGCGAATTTAGAGTTTTCTTGGGTTTTCGAGGGTATTTCCGTTGGCTTCCAACGCGGCTGTTTCCCAACTGGCTGATCGCTATGCGGCGGCGCTATTCGATCTCGCGGACGAGCAAAAACAGCTCGATACGGTCGCGGACGATTTGCGGGCCTTGCAACAATCAACGACGGAAAGCGAAGATCTTCGTCGTCTTGTCGGCAGCCCTGTTTTAAGCCGCGAAGCCCAAGGCGCGGCCATGGACGCGATCCTCAAGGCGATGAACACCAGCACACTGACCCAGAAATTCGTCGGATTGATCGCCCTGAACCGCCGCCTGTTCGCGCTCGGCGACATGATCGCGGCGTACCTGGCGGAATTGGCGCGACGGCGCGGCGAAGTGACCGCCGAAGTCACCGCCGCCCGCGCCCTGAATGACAAACAAATTAGTGAATTGACGGACTCCCTGCAAAAATCGCTTGGCGGCAAGGTTTCCGTCGAGCATCAGGTCGATCCGGATTTGATCGGCGGCATGATCGTTAAGGTCGGCAGCCGAATGGTGGATACAACGCTGCGCACGCAGTTGTCCAAGTTAAGAATTGCGATGAAAGGGGCTAGCTGATGGATATCCGCGCTGCCGAAATTTCTTCTATTATCAAAGAACAGATCGCCGGTTTCGGCGCCGAGGCGGATGTCGCCGAGGTAGGCCAGGTGATTTCGGTTGGTGATGGTGTCGCCCGTGTTTACGGACTGGATAATGTTCAAGCGGGCGAAATGGTCGAATTTCCCGGCGGTATCCGCGGGATGGCGCTCAATCTGGAAACCGACAATGTCGGCGTTGTTATTTTTGGCGATGACCGTGACATCAAGGAAGGCGACACGGTCAAACGAACCGGCGCCATCGTTGAAGTCCCCGTCGGACGCGGCATGTTGGGCCGGGTCGTGGACGGGCTCGGCAATCCCATTGACGGCAAAGGCCCCATCGAAGACGTCACCCTGCAACGGGTCGAAGTGAAGGCGCCTGGCATTATCCCGCGCAAATCGGTGCATGAACCGGTGCAAACCGGCCTGAAAGCG
>JABJJH010000072.1 GCA_018660965.1 Rhodospirillaceae bacterium
CGCGGCGCGGGCGCTGGAACTGCTTGAGTCCGGCGCCGCACTGGGCGCGATGAACCGGATTATCGATGCGCAAGGCCGTGTTGAGACGCCGCCGCCGCCGGGCGCGTTGACGTATGAGGTGATGGCGCCGCGTGATGGGGTCGTCGCGGCGATTGACTGTTTCCGGATCGCCCGGATCGCGCGTCTGGCGGGGGCGCCGACGGACAAGGGCGCCGGTATCGACTTGTTGAAGAAAGCCGGGGACCGGGTCACGGCGGGGGAACCGCTGTATCGTTTGCATGCGCATATCGAAGCCGATTTCAAATTCGCGACGAACCACGCGTCGGTCGATAGCGGCTACACCATTGGCGATTTCTCGGCGGCCTGAGTGTAGTTAAATTTCCGCTGGGGTCATAAAAGGGGCGACATCATGGACCGATTGCAAGCCGTTGGCGTCAACGCGCCGCAAATTGAATATTGGAACGGCGCGGCGGGCGAGAAATGGGCCAAGGGTGCGGCAGGCCAGGACGCCATGCTCGAACCGCTGGGCGTAGCGGCGATGGATGCCTGCGACATTCAACCGGCAAACGCGGTGCTTGATGTCGGGTGCGGCAGCGGAGGCGCCACACTGGAGATCGCGCGCCGGGTCGGGGCCGGGGGCCGCGTGCTCGGCGTCGATATTTCGACTCCCATGCTCGACGTCGCCCGCGCCCGCCTGGATGCGCTTGGTGGCGATAGTGGCGGCGAGGGGACCTTTGAGAATAAGGACGTCGCGACTTATCCTTTCGACGCCGGGATATTCGATAACGTCTTTTCTCGCTTCGGCGTGATGTTCTTTATCGACCCGGTGGCTGCGTTCACGAATATCCGCACGGCGCTGAAATCTGGCGGGCGGCTCGCCTTCGTGTGCTGGCAGGCGTTGGACAAGAACCCACGCATGGAAATCCCCGTCAACATTGCGCTGAAATACGTCCCCGCGCCGCCGTCAAAGGGACCGGAAGCGCCCGGCCCGATGGCCTTCGCCGACCCCGCGCGCGTTCGGCGCATCCTGTCGGGCGCCGGGTTCGACGATATTCATCTGGAATCGCTTGAACCGATGCTGCAATTGGGCCCGGATATCCCCGGGGCGGTTCAAAAGCTCATGGGATCGGGTCAGGCCGGGCGGTTGATCAGTCCCGCGCCGGACGACGTCAAGGCGCGCATCGCGGACGACCTCGCCAGCGCCATCGCCGAGTATAAAACCAGCGAGGGCGTGAAAATGCGCGGCGCGGTCTGGATCGTCACCGCGACAACGCCGTAATTCGAGAGCGCAGACCTATAGCGATTCGAGGAATTCCTCGATTTGAGTCTGCATCTTCTCGGCTTCTTGCGAAAGTCCGTTGGCGGCATCAAGCACTTTACTCGCCGTTTGTCCGCTTTCAGAAGCCGTGGCGCTAACCTTGCTAATGTTGCCGGTAACCTCTTGGGTGCCGTTGGCGGCCTCTTGGACATTGCGGCTGATTTCTTCAGTCGCGGAACCTTGTTCCTCAACCGCTGAACTGATCGAAGCCGAGATTTCACTCAGGTTGCCGATTGTTACGCCGATTCCGCGGATAGCGCCGACAACGTCATTGGTCGCATCCTGAATACTGCTGACCTGGTCGGAGATATCCTTGGTCGCCGAGGCCGTCTGGTTCGCCAGGCTTTTTACCTCGGAGGCGACCACGGCAAAGCCTTTGCCAGCCTCCCCGGCATGGGCGGCCTCAATGGTGGCGTTTAGCGCAAGTAGATTGGTCTGCCCGGCGATATCGCTAATCAAATTAACCACTTCGCCGATTTTTTGGGCCGCGTCCGCCAACCCCTGAACAACTTCGTTGGACCGTTCTGTCTCAGCAACGGCTTCCTGCGCAATGGTGTTGGAATCTGAGACTTGCCGGCTGATCTCCAATATTGAACTGGACAATTCTTCGGTTGCGGCGGCCACAGTTTGTACATTGCTTGTCACTTGCTCGGAAGCTGCTGAAACCGCTAATGACTGTTCAGCGTTTTCCGCAGCCGATGACACCATGGATTCAGCGTCACCCTTCAGTTCCGTTGAAGCTGAAGCGACCAGGCTCACCACGTCCTTCACGTCGTTCGCGATATTGACCTGACTGGTGACGACGCTCCACGCCACCATGGGGCCTATGTATGTTCCATTCGCATCAAGGACGGCGCTGACGGTTAACTTCAGCACCTCAGGCCCAACCTCGATATTGACGGTTAAAGGCATGTTGGATGGATTTTTGAGAATTTCACGCTGATGTTGTGGATTTTTGTGAAAAATATCGATGCATTGTCCCACCAACTCGTTGGCGCTGACAGGCAAGTGTTCTTCAAGCATCGCCAGCGTGGAACGCGCCTCCTTGTTCAAATAGGTGAGTTCCAGGCTTTCACCGTCCGCCATCATTACGTTAATTGGCATGTCTTCGATCATGCGTTGTAGACGTGCGGATTCGGCGGCGGCGACAGCGCTTTCCTCGGTCGCCTTCTGCATGGATTGCCGCGCTTGATTTATGGTCTGGGCGCCGCGCCGGAAATCTCCCCGCATACCGCGTTCAAGGAAGGCGCGGTGAAAACGGCCTGCATTGGCGGCTTCAAGGGAGGCCCCACTTTCGCGCACGAAGGCGTCGGTCATGTCCAGCAAATGATTGACGGAGTGGAGCAGTTCGCCGTACTCGCCGTATTGGTCGATGCGTGTGGCGCGGGCTTCCAGATCGCCATCAGCCGCGCGTCTGCAGATATCGCTCGCCGCGGCGAAGGTTTGCATAATTAAATCGGTATCGTTCATTGCGGCCGTTGCTTCCGTCGCGCCGCCAGCTTCCATGGTGTCAGTCATTGATAGAGTCCTCTTGAGTCTTGAAATCCATTACGCAAGATCGCCTCTTGCTCACAGTGAAAAAACAAACTCTTCATAAGTGACCTTGTTTTCTTCAAGCAGGCTCACGAGCATCTTGAAAGAGGCATCCATGCCATCCTTTCGATTGGCGTGTCTGCGTTCTTCATTGACCAGGGTTTTATACAAATCTTTGACTTTGCTTAACGGTCCTGGTTCGGGCACGCGTCGGTTGGAATGGTAACCTTTGGTGGCGCCATTTTCGTCTAAACTGGGGGTGACGTGAGCAAAAACCCAATAATGATCGCCGTTTTTCGACATATTGATAACGTAGGCGAAAATCTCTTCGCCGGCCTGAATGGTGTCCCACAGTAATTTGAAAACCGCGCGTGGCATGTCCGGGTGACGCACGAGGCTATGGGGCGCGCCCAGCACTTCGCTTTCTTCGTAGAGGGCGAGTTTTAAAAAAACGTCATTGGCGTAGGTGATGCGGCCCTTTGTATCGGTTTTCGACACGATGATTTCATCATTATCGAAAGTTCTTTCTGTGCCGGTTGGCTGTATGTCGTTAGCCATTTCACTCCTCCTGAAAATAGTCCCTGGCGGTCATTGGAGACGACGACATCACTGAAAGGACCTTGATAATATGAACTTTTCTTTACTTTTCTCGAGTAGGACGCGAGGTGCTGTTTCGTGATTGTCATGCACGATATAGGGCACCATAAATACAAAGAAGTTAAAAACCGCTTAAAATTAAGGGTATGAAATTTTGGAGGTGTTCGACCAGCCTGACGCCGTAAATTTCGCTGGCCTTTAATAAACCTTAGGTTGGGCGCCGTCGCGCCATCAACAGCCCACTGGCCAGGAATGCGGCGGCGGCGAAAAACAGGAACGGCGCCTGATACCCGCCGCTGACGGTCAGTATCGCCAGGAACAGCGTTGGTCCGCCGCCGATGCCGCTATACATGAACACCTGCACGCCGCCGGTGGCGCCTGCGATTTCACCGTCCGGGGCCAGACGGGCGACTTCAGATAGAAATAACCCGACCCAGCCATTGCCGCTGGCGCCCAATGCGATGACCACGGCGTAAATCGTCCACAATGGCCATTCCGGCGTAAACAGGGTCAGGACCGCGGTGCCGATCGCCATGGTTGCGCCCAGCAGGGCGAGCAAGATATGTGTGGGAATCAGCCGTCCCGCGACGAAGCCGAGGATAACCCGCGCCGTCACGCCGGACGCATGGAACACCGCGTATATCGCGCCGGCCTGCGTGGGCGACAACGCCACATCCTCCCACAAATAAACCACCAGGTAGCTGCCGGCGGATAGTTGGCAGGCGGCGAAAATAAAGCCGGTGATGGAGTATCGGCGCAGTTCGATGTGGGTGGTGACGAGCTTTAACGTGCGGGCCGTCTCGGCAAATGAAAACGGGGCTGCGCGGCGCACGGGCTCGTCAATGGCGTCGCGATTGAAGGCGAGCAAAAGGATCATGGCGACGCCGATGACGGGGATGACTATCAACGCGAGACGCCAGTCGTACAGCAGGGCGAGGGCGGGCAGCAACGCGCCCGCAAGCATGCCGCCGGCAGGCGTGCCGCATTGCTTCACTGAAAAAAGGAACGGTTGCCAGCGCGGCGGTGAAATTCGGGCTAGAACCGATGACCCGCTGGGATTCATCGGACCGGTCGCGATTCCGATACACATGGCGCCGACGACCGCCATGGCGGGATGTGCGGTGGCCAGCGCCAGGATGCCGATGATCGTGCAGAACAAGAGAAGCTGAAACACCCGCGTTGCGCCGAACCGCCCGATCAGACTGCCCGTGCCAAGCCCGACCACCATCGCGCACAAATAGACGATGGTCATCAAAGCGCCGACCGAGGACGGCTTCATACCGATGTCCGCCGCCGCAAGAGGGGCGATCACGGGCAGGGCGTAGGACGACATCGTGATGACCGTTTGCGTCAACAGGATCAGGAAGAGCGGCGCCAACACGCGCCGGTTCGCAAGTTCACCCATGTCGAACGCGGCTCCGGGGCGCCCGTGTGCAGAAATTGAAAATGCTGGCGTCTGACATGGCGGCGTTTATTCTCGGAACCTTGATTTTGAACAGGGCGGGGGTTGGCATGACGGGACGGGTTGGCGGAAAGATTGCGTTGGTGACAGGTGGCGCATCGGGGCTGGGCAAGTCAACAGTGGAATTGCTGGCGGCGGAAGGCGCGCGCGTCGCGATCACCGATATCGACGAGGATGCGGGCCGCGCCGTGGCGGCGTCCATAAACGCCTTGGCTGGCGCGAACGCGATATTCCTGCGCCATGACGTCACCGACGAAGACCAGTGGAAATCCGTTTTGCGCGATGTCGTCGGCGCCTTTGGCGGGCTGAACATTCTGGTCAACAGCGCGGGCATTTCGCTGACCCGTAATGTCGAAGACCTTGAACTGGAGGAATGGCGGCGCGTGCACGCGGTCGATCTCGATTCTGTGTTCCTGGGGTGCAAGCACGCGATCAAGGACATTGCGGCGAGCGGCGGCGGCTCCATCGTCAATATTTCCTCCATCGCCGGCATTATCGCCGGACACAACATGGCGGCGTATAATTCGGCCAAGGCGGCGGTGCGCCATCTCAGCAAATCCGTGGCGCTGCATTGCGCGCGCAAGGGCTACAATATTCGCTGCAATTCGGTTCACCCGGCGTTCGTCGACACCCCGATTCTGGACGAGCACCGCGAACGCTTCGGCGCGGAAGAAGCGCTGCGCAAGCTGGGCCGTCAGGTGCCGTTGGGCCGCGTCGGACTGCCGGTGGAGGTCGCCTACGGAATTTTATATCTGGCGAGCGACGAATCCACCTACATGACCGGGTCGGAACTCATCATCGACGGCGGCATCAGCGCCATGTAAGGCTTAGGCGACCTGACGTTTAGGCAAATTGCGGTGCGACCTTGGTCATGAACAGGCGGATGGAGTTTTCCGTCGTCTCGATATCCATGGGCCCAAGCCGGAACGTCATGATGAGGCCACCGGCACCGAATTTATCTATTTCCGCGATCTTTTCCGCGATTGTGTCGGGCGAACCATGCAGCAGGCTGTGTTCGACTTGCGCGTTCGCCCGAACGGTCGGGGCGACGCCCGCCACCGGTGCTTTCACCAGGGTGACGCCCTGTTCCTTGTGGATGCGGTCGCGCATGACGGCGCGGAATTCCGTTTGACGCTCGAACGCGGGAATGCCGATTTTAGCCGCCTCGGCGTCGGTTTCCGCCACGCAGACGTTTCGCCATAGCCAGCATTCGCTCATGTTCTGGGCGATTTTTTCGTCGTCGTAGCCGGAGTCCCGCATCGTTTGCTGATACAATTCCATGCGATGTTTGGTGACCTCGTTGGACTGCACGTTCATCATGAACGGGCGCCCGGCGCGGGCCATTTCTACCATTGAGGCTTCACCGGAACACGCGCGGAGCATATAGGGGTGCGGCTGGGTGAAGGGGCGCGGTCGCAACAATGGCAGGCGCACATCCCAGAATTCGCCCTTGTGGACCATGTTTTCCGTCGTCCACGCCTTGACCATGATTTCTTCGGATTCAACCAGTCGGGCCTGCGCTTCGTCCGGGTCGATGCCGTAACCCTGGTAATCGTAGATGTTGTAGGCGGTGCCGCGCCCCAGCCCGACGATCAACCGGCCTTTGCTGATATTGTCGATCAACGACATCTGTTCGGCCATGCGGATGGGATGATGAAGCGACATCTGCGCGACGGCGAAGCCGATTTTGATGTTCTTGGTGGCGGTCGCCAGCGCGGCGGCGAAGCTGACCGGATCGACATAGGCGCAAATGCCATCGAAATGATGCTCGCCCAACCACAATGTATCCATGCCCAATTCGTCGCAAAGCCGCGCTTCGTCCAGGGTTTCATTGATGATGCGATGGTCGTCGGCGGGGTTTTCCGCCGCAGTGAACATGAAATTGCTGAACTTCATCACGTGTCCTCAAAAATGTTAAGTGGAATGATTACTGTTTGGTCGCGGTGTCCGCCAGATAATCCACCGCCGCCATGACGCCGCCCTTGCCGTGCGGCACGTTCAGTAGCTGCAAGGTCGCTTCGATCCCGCCGATCGCGCCAATGATCATGGGTTCGTTCAGGTCGCCCATATGGCCAATCCGGAAGGCGCGCCCCATCAACGCGGCCAACCCGCCACCCAGCGATATGTTGAAGGTGTCCCGGCACGTCGTGCGAATATCGTTGGCGTAGGTGTCTTCGGGCGTGCGGATACAGGTGATGGAATTCGCGCGTTGTTCGGGAACGAGGGCGTTGAATTCGAGCGGTCCATCGGAACACCAGACCGCGACCGCCTCGCGGACGGCTTCGGCTATGCGGGCGTGGCGTGTGAAGATCGCGTCCATGCCTTCCTCATTGATCATGTCGATGGATTCCCGCAGCCCGAAAATCATGTGTTCCGGCGCGGTGCCGCAAAACCGGCGGTAGGATTCCTGGTCCATCCGGGACGCCCACGACCAGTATTCGCGCGGCATGACGCTATGTGTCGCTACTTCCAGCGCTTTCGCGCTGACGGCGGTGAAGGCTATGCCCGGTGGCATCATCAAGCCTTTTTGCGACGCGGCGATCACCACATCGACGCCCCAATCGTCCATGGGCA
>JABJJH010000496.1 GCA_018660965.1 Rhodospirillaceae bacterium
ACCGTGGCTTTTGACACCGAAACCACGTCGCTCAACGGCGCGCGCGCGGAACTTGTCGGCGTCTCCCTGTCGGTGGAGCCGGGGTCGGCCTGTTATATTCCCCTGGCGCACAAGGTGTTGCGCGAACAAGGGGCGCTGGATTTTGGCGGCGGCGACGACGCCGACGACGGCGACACGCTGAAACAGGTCCCGCTGGACCGGGCGCTGGCGCTGCTCAAACCGATGCTGGAAGACCCCGCCGTCCTGAAAATCGGTCACAACATCAAATACGACACGCTGGTTCTGCTGAAGTACGGCATTCGACTGGCCCCCATCGACGACACCATGTTGATGTCCTTCGTGCTGGACGGCGGGTTGCACGGCCACAGCCTGGACGAATTGGCCAACCTGCATTTCGGACATACGAACATTAAATTCGGCGACGTCGCGGGTACGGGCAAGAAACAGGTCACCTTCGATTACGTGCCCCTCGACAAGGCCTTGGATTACGCCGCAGAGGACGCGGATATAACGCTTCGACTGTGGCGAACGCTGAAGCCGCGTTTGCTCGAAGACCATATGGTGACGCTGTATGAGACCATAGAACGGCCGTTGGCGCCCATCGTCGCCGACATGGAGCGCGCGGGCGTTCTGGTTGACCCTGTGACGCTGAAGGCGTTGAGTCAGGATTTCGCCGGACGCATGGCGGCGCTGGTCGCTGAAATTTATGGCCTGGCGGGCGAGGAGTTCAACGTCGGGTCCCCGAAACAGCTTGGCGACATTCTGTTCGGCAAGATGGGCTTGCCGGGCGCGAAGAAGACAAAATCCGGCGCTTTTGCGACCGACGCCCGTATTCTGGAAGATTTGGCCGCCGGTGGTCACGATTTGCCGCGCAAGATCGTCGATTGGCGTCAGTTGTCCAAATTGAAAAGCACCTATGCGGATGCGCTGGTGGAACAGATCAATCCCGACAGCGGCCGCATTCACACCTCCTACGCCATGACCGGCGCCCAGACGGGCCGCATGTCGTCGACCGACCCTAATTTGCAAAACATCCCCATACGCACCGAGGAAGGCCGCAAAATCCGCGCCGCCTTCATCGCGGGCGACGGCATGAAGCTGCTGTCGCTGGACTATTCCCAGATCGAATTGCGAGTGCTGGCGCAGATCGCGGAAATCGACGCGCTGGTGGACGCCTTCCGCGACGGTCAGGACATCCATGCGATGACCGCCAGTCAGGTCTTCGGCGTGCCTGTCGAAGGCATGGACCCCATCGTGCGGCGCAACGCCAAGGCCATCAATTTCGGCATCATTTACGGCATCAGCGCCTTCGGACTGGCGCGCCAGTTGAGCGTCCCGCAAGGCGAAGCCAAGGCGTATATCGAAGCGTATTTCGAACGCTATCCCGGCATCCAGAGCTACATGGAGGACGCCAAGGCGCAGTGCAAGAAGACCGGCTATGTCACCACCCTGTTCGGTCGCCACATCCATCTGCCCACCATCAACGACAAGAACGGCATGCGGCGCAGCTACGCTGAACGTCAGGCGATCAACGCACCGATACAAGGGTCGGCGGCGGACATCATCAAACGCGCCATGATCCGCGTACCGTCCGCCTTGAAGCGGGCCAAACTGGACGCCGTGATGCTGCTTCAGGTCCATGATGAATTGCTGTTCGAAGCGCCCGAGGCGCAGGTCGACGACACCATCGCCGTGGTGAAGACAATCATGGAAGCCGCTGTTGGCCCCCGGCTGTCATTGACCGTGCCCCTGGTTGTCGATGCGGGCGTCGGCGATAACTGGAACGAAGCGCACTAGCGCACACCATTCATTCGAAAGAGGACCCATGACGAAAATTATCAATCACAAGAAACTGCGGCGCGTCGTCGAGGCTATCTGCACGGCAGCGGGCAGCGAGGGCGAAGAACCGGCGCTGGTTTCGGAAAATCTGGTCAATGCGAACTTGATGGGACACGACAGCCACGGCGTCGGCATGATCCCACGCTATATTTCCTGTGTTCTGACCGGCGCGCTACAGCCCAATTCGCACGCCAAGATCGTCGTCGATAGCGGCGCCCTGGTGGTCGTGGACGGACAGGCCGGATACGGGCAGGTCATCGGCGGTGAAATTATGGACATCGGCATCGAACGCGCCCGGGAACACGGCGTGGCCATCGTTGCGACGCGCAATTCCTTTCACCTGTGCCGGATCGGCGCATGGGCGGAACAATGCGCGCGCGCCGGTTTCGTCTCCATGCATCACACCAACGTCGTCGGGCACGGCCCGGCGGTGGCGCCGTATGGCGGCGGCGAAGCGCGCTATTCCACCAACCCCTATACGGTCGGCATTCCCGCCACCGACAACCAGCCGGTGACGGTTCTGGACATGGCCACCAGCGTCGTCGCCATGGGCAAGGTCCGCGTCGCGCGGAACAAGGGCGAACAGGTCGCGGAAGATATCCTGCTCGACTCGAACGGACAGCCAACGACCGACCCCAACGTGATGTATCAGGACCCCATTGGCGCGGTGAAGCCGTTCGGCGGCCACAAGGGCGGCGGCCTCGCGTTGATCAATGAATTGCTGGCGGGGTGCATGTCGGGCGGCCAAACCCTGCGCCCGGAAACGGTTGCGGGCCGCAACACCACATTGAACAACATGTTGAGCATCATCATCGACCCGACGAAGCTGGTGACGGAGAGTTTCTTCAAGTCCGAAATCGACGCGACGCTGGACTACATCAAGGCGACCCGTCCCATCGACCCGGACAAGCCGGTCTTGGTGCCCGGCGACCCCGAACGACTGATGCGCGCGGAACGCGAAGCCAACGGCGTTCCCGTCGACGACGCGACCTGGGCGGACATCATCGCCGCGGCGAAGTCGGTCGGGCTTGGCGACAACACAATCGAGGAATTGGCCGCTTAAAACTTCTGAAGGGAAGACAATCATGTTGAAGATCATTGGCCGCCGGACGTCCGGCAATGTCATGAAGCCGCTTTGGGCCGCCGACGAAATGGGCCTGGAATACGAACAAGTCGATCTCGGCGGCCCTTTCGGCGGCAATGACGATCCGGAATATCGGGCGATGAACCCCATGGGTCTGGTGCCGACGATCATCGACGACGGGTTCGTGATGTGGGAATCGAACGCAATCACCCGTTACTTGAGCGAAAAATACGGTCAGGGCGTGTTGTATCCCGACGACGCCCAGGGGCGCGCCACCGCCGACACTTGGATGGACTGGCAACTGACAACGGTCGCAAAGTTCATGTTTCCCGTCTTCTGGGGACTGGTCCGCACCAAACCCGCGGACCGGAACATGGACCAGATCAACGCCGCCATCCAAGAGGGGATCAAGTTCTGGGCGATGCTCGACAATCACCTCAAGGACCGGGATTTTATCGCCGGCGACCGCTTGACCATGGGCGACATTCCCGTGGGGCCACAGGCGTTTCGATGGTTCGAGTTGGTCAGCGATCGCCCCGCGATGCCGCATCTGGAAGCTTGGTATCAACGGCTCTGCGACCGTCCGGCGTTTCAAAAGAACTGCATGAACCCGCTGGAATAGCCGCTACGCGGAAGCGAATTCGCGTTCGTGCCGCTTTTCCTGTTCGCGGTAATTTTCGCGATAGCGGGTGTAAATTTCCTCGTGCTGGGCCAATCCTTCGGGCTCCAGCTCACCGGACGGCGGCGACAGCAAATCGAAGTGGCCTCCCTTATCCGTCCCCCGGACAAGGAGCGCGGGCATGCGCCGGCCGGTGTTCGGGCGAACATGCGCCGGGATAAAATTGAAGCCGAGACCGATGCGCCGGTGCGCGGCGCGGTTGGGGGCCGACCGATGCACGCATAAGGTATCGTGCGCGGAAAATGAACCAGCGTTGAGCGCCATTTCGGACGACCCGCCTTCATCGAACGGCTCCACGATCGCCTGTCCACCGCCATTGATGCTGTTTTCAAGCCGCAGCGCGGCATGATGCATTTGCCGCCCGGCGCCATGCGTCGGTAAAACCTCCATGCAACCGGCTTCGTGGCTGGCGTCCGTCAAGGCGATCCAGATGGCGACCTGCTCCAGAGGCTCCAAGCCGAAATACGTCGAATCCTGATGCCACGCGGCATAGTTTGGCGTCATCGGCTCCTTGATGAAAAAGGTGCTGGTCCAAACCAGAATATCCGGCCCGATCAAATCCTCAACGACATCGAGGATGCGCGGGTCCCGGGCGATGGCGTCCACCCACGGCAGATGCGTGTAGGTAAACGAACGCCACTTCATATCCGCCTTCGTCACCGGGGCGCCCAGCCATTGTTCAAACCGGCCGAGCCCGGCGAGGCACGCCGACGTTTCCGCCGCGGACAGCATTGGAAAGGGATGTAGAAAGCCATTTTGCTTGTAGGCCTCTACTTGCTCCGTGGTGAGTATGCCCATCCCGTCTCTTTCCTGGCGCCATCTCGACAAAGCGGCCGCATGTTAAAAGTCATGATTTCGGTGAAGTATAGAGGGGGCGCCACGGAAGGGGAAAGGGAACATACGTCATCATCGCAACCGCCAAAGCCGCGCAGCGAATTTTTCACGTCCGGGCTTTTGAAATAAATTTCAACTTCTGTGACCCTAATCACAGCAAATACATACATTTGATGGTTTTATGCGGCCATGATGACGACCGACCATCCGGAATATCAACGAACTCAAGCGGATTTGGGGCGCGCCTTAATCGGCCTCGCCCGGAATTCGCACAAAAACGAGGGCCGCTTCCTGGCAAAAGCCGCCGCCAGCGCCCTCAAGCGCGCGATTGCGCGATACCCCAAAGCGCCAAAGGCAAGACGATGAAAGTACTGCTGTTCGACACCATGGAAACGCCGCCGCGCTCGAAGGCGGGACACATGATCGTCTATGCCGGCGTCAGCGCGGCGCATGAAAACAAGGCCACCACGTATATCGATTGCGTTTATGACATCTCTGGTCTTTTGGTCGAGTTCCGTAAAAATGGCGACCTCCACGCCATGCGGTTTGAAGGCGCGTTGAAATGGGCTGTTTCCTACGCCGATTCCATGGGCATTGGTGAAATATACGCGATGTTCACCCTGGGCCGCGCGTTGGATATGGCGGAAGTTCGTCGCATTTGTCCGGAAGGGCTGGTTGATTGTCGCCGGTACCGCGAGGCGCCGGAAGCCCCGCCTATGCCGGACCAGACAAATACCATGCCGAGCTGGACATCCTTGCGGCCACGTCTGGGCTCAAAATTCAAAAGAACTTTCACGACCGGCGCGAACGTAAGTGTCGCCGGAGACGCCTAAACACCGCGCACGGCGCCACATTTAATTAGACAATTCACCGATATGCCACAAAGGCCGGGACCGATAAGTCCGCCCATCGTGTTGGCGTTGTACAATATCGGGCGCTTCCGAATACATCCCTAAGAAGATTTTCCATTGGATTAAGCGCCAAAACTTGGCATTGTTTCCCAGCGCAGACTAGAAGCGGCGCGTATCCAAAGTACAGGAAGGGACGTGAGTGCAACGCGCATCGTACAGGACGCTGATTCGCGGGCTCGCAATTTGGGCCATGATGGTTTGCGCATCTGGCGCGCAAGCGGCCTCAAGCGGACTTTCCGTGGAGCTTCGCTCAGGCGAGGCCAAAGACGCGGCGGCGGCGGGCACGGTAAAATTATATGGTGCGTCCCACGCTCTGGTAATCGGCAACGACGCTTATGGCGGCGCCTGGCCCCGGCTCTCGAACGCGATCAAGGACGCGCGTTTGATAACCAGAGCGCTGCGGGCCAAGGGCTTTAAAGTCACGTTGAAGACCGATTTAAATTCCCGCGATCTCATCGAAGCCTTCGAGGCGTTTTTTTATGAAACCGGGCAGGACCCGGATGCACGGTTGTTCGTGTGGTACGCAGGGCATGGGTATTCAGAGCGGAGCGAGGGCTATCTGGTGCCCATCGACGCCCCGGACCCAAGCGAAACGGGCGCTTTCCTGCGCAAAGCGTTGTCACTGCGGCGAATGGGAGAATACATGCGTGGCGCGAACGCGTTGCACGTCCTTTCCGTCTTCGACTCCTGCTTCGCGGGCACGGTTTTCAATGTCGGACGGGCCAAGCCTCCACCGGCCATTACGCGCGCCACGACAAGACCCGTGCGACAGTTCCTCACCAGCGGCGACGCAGGACAGGAAGTTTCCGACGACGGCACGTTTCGCAAGCTGTTCATCCGCGCCATCACCGGCGAGAGCCGCGCCGACGCCAATAACGACGGTTATCTGGCGGCGAGTGAACTTGGATTGTTCATCACCAACGAAATCACAAACTATTCCAACGGCGCCCAGACGCCGCGCAATGGCAAGCTGAATGACCCGGATTTGAACCAGGGCGACTTCGTCTTCCAGGTGACGGCGCCAACGCCGGCCCCTGCTACGTCCACAGCGCCAGTGGCGACGGCGCAAAATGTAGCGGCGGCCCCCAAGCGCAGCGTCGATAAGGAAGTCCTGTTCTGGCAATCGATCCAGGACAGCGACAGCGCATCCGACTACGAAGCCTATTTGGCGCAGCATCCCGACGGCGCTTTCAGCCATTTGGCGCGCAGCCGGGCGAAGGACCTCAAGACCCGGAAAACTGCGGCGCTGACGGCGTCAGCGACCCCGACGACCCCGAAATGTCCTCCCAGCTACAGCGATCCCGATGGCGGCGCCTTCACCTGGAACGGCGCGTGCGCCAATGGCATGGCCAGCGGCGCGGGTATCCAGACTTATGCGTCGGGCAGCACGTTCAAGGGCAACCTTACGAACAACCGGCGCAACGGCCATGGCGTATTCGTTTGGGGCGCAGGTACGGCGCGCGCGGGCGACCGGTACGAAGGAGACTTCCGTGACGGCGAACGTCATGGACGCGGCGTCTTACGCTGGACCTCCGGAGCGACCTATGACGGCGAGTTTCGCGACAATGAATTTCATGGGCGCGGGATCATGAAGTGGGTGACCGGCGCCCGCTACGAAGGCGAATGGCGAAATGGCGAACGGCACGGGCGCGGCGTCAAGACCGACGCCAACGGCGTCCGACGCGGTGGCGAATGGCGAAACGGCGCGCCCGTCGGACAGCTTGACGACCTGCCAAACAACATCCTGCAGCTTGGCGTCGGCATTCTAAATATAATACCAACCGTCACCGGCGCCCCGCCGCCGGATTCCGATGAAACGTCGCTGCCTTCGGAACAGGAAGAACCCGCGCAAGAAGACCAACCCAATCCCCTAAATGCCCTCAAAAGTCTCTTCGGGAATTAGCACATGCCGCTTGACGGAACTTTCTCTGTAGACCAAATGACGGCGGCGATGAAACTTCGGCGTCTGGCGGATTTTATGGAAACGCTAGAGCCAGGACAGGTTGATTTGAGAACCGTTCATCATCCCTGCGGCGCGGCCCATTGCGCCTGGGGATGGGGTGAAATGATTGGGCTGTTCCCGCGACCCGAAAACACCGCCGAAGACGAAGACGACGCCGGGTGGGCCGATGAAATGTCAAGCGCCGAAGAAGGGCGCAGCAACATTCTGGGGCTTACCTTTGAACAATTCCGGTACTGTTTCGGCATGGGCTATCAGTTCCGCGCCCTCAACCGCCCCTATACACCGGCGGACGTCGCGCGCCATCTGCGGGGCACGGCGGCGGCGCTAGTGTGATGATTTTGAAGTTCGTCCCATTAAATGGGACGGAATGCAGGATCTGAATCACACTAGTTTTAATAGGTTGGTGTGCTGATTCACGGAAAATTCAATGATATGAATTTCCCGATCAGGACACTAGAGGCGGACAAACGCCAAATGTGAGGCGTTAGGGAACGAGCGCGGCCCATCGCACTCAATCGTCGCGGGCGATATTGCGGTCGGCGGCGCCGATATAGCCGCGATTCCACGTTGGCGTGATATGAATTTCGTTCAGGCAGACATGCGGCGGCATTTGCGCGATGAACAGGATCGTCGCGCCCACGTCTTCTTCCTGCACCATGCGCGCCCGGTCCTCGGGACTGGGCGGGACGGGGCGCAGGTCGAGTATTTCCGTCGCCACCTCACCGGGACACAAGGCGCAGGCGCGTATGCCCAGGTGGCAGTTCTCGTGATTGATGCTCGCGCTCATCGTGTTCAGCGCCGTTTTCGCCGCTGTATAGGCAATGCCGGAAACGCCCCCGATGCTCTGGCTCGCCATTGAGGACACGTTCACGATCAAGCCATCTCGTTGCTTCCGCATGACATTGAGCGCGGCATGGGAGACATAGAAGGCGCCGTTTAAATCCACGTCTATGATGGTCTTCCAACCCTCATCGGTGATATCGCGCCAGCGCCGCTTCGGCAGATTCAGCCCGGCGCTGTTAACGAGAATATCCAACCGGCCGTGCGTGTCCACAATGCGCCCGACGGCGGCGGTGACGTCGGCGACATCGACGATATCCAGAGGTTCGATTTCGGCGACGCCCCCAGAGTCGGTGATCTGTTTCGCCACGGCCTCCAATTGCGGGATTCGGCGGCCCGATAAAATGACCGTCGCGCCGGCTCTCGCGAGCGCCACGGCGCCCGCGCGACCGATACCCGTACCAGCCCCGGCCACCCAGGCGATCTTTCCCTCGATTGATTGCATGTCGTTCTCCCGCGCATATTTCTAAAAACCGCATGGCGAGGCCACACGCGTTAAGGCCGCCACGACCCTGACGATCCTATATCGTTAGCGCAGACGCAATTGCGGGTAAAGCCGACATCGCCGTACACCGCGCCCTCGTCCGCGTCCGGCCATTCCGCCGCATGGCGTTCGCGGCGGATGCGCCGTACCATCGCGGTTCACCGTCAACGGTCAGCGAGGGCAGAAGCGATGTTCGGATTATTTAATTTGATGGGATATCGGGATCGCGGTGTCACCACGCAACAGATCATGTCGGAAGCGGTCGATCTGGTGAAAGTGGCCGAGCAGGGCGGGTTCGAAACCGCGTGGTTCGCCGAGCATCATTTTTCCAATTACTGCGTCTGCCCGTCGCCCTTGTTGATGGCGGCCCACTGCGCCGGGGTCACCGAGCGCATCAAACTGGCCACCGGGATCATCGTCCTGCCGCTGTATACGCCCGCACGGTTGATCGCCGAAATCGGCATGGTGGACGCGTTGAGCAATGGCCGTCTGGTGTTGGGCGTCGGCAGCGGGTACCAGCCGTTCGAATTCGAACGGTTCGGCGCCGATTTGTCGGCCGCCAAGGAACAGTCGCTGGAGATCATCGAGATGATTGAACGCGGACTGACCGAGTTGGTGTTCGAACACAACGGCGCCCATTTCAAGCAGCCGCCAACGCATATCAGCGCGCGCGGGCCGCAAGGCGTCCCGCCGATCTGGGTGGCGGGGGACGCGCCGGAAATGCAGGCTTTGGCCGCGCAAAAGGGATACACGCCGATTTTCACCGGGCGTTTGGCCGATGTGGCGTTTCTGGAAAACCAGGCCCAGCGATGCAAGGACACCTTTGCGGCCCAGGGTAAGGATCCCGTGACCATGGCGTTCGGCGCGCTTCGCTTCACCTGCGTCACAGACAGCAAGGAAGAGGGACGGAAATTCGCCGAAAACGCCCTGTTCCAAAACCGGTTGGCCGCGAATTTACGGCGTCGGCAGGAAGTCATGGACGACACCGGCATGATGGCGGAACTGCCTATTGACGGCGAACCCGACATCGACGAGATCGTCGACAATCTGTTTATTGGCGACGCCGACACCGTGGCGGAAAAGGTAACGACCTTGATCCGCCGCGTTGGCATGTCTCATATCGCGATGTTCTTTCAGGTCGGCAATTTCCCCCATGACCGCGCCCTGCATTCCGTTGAACAATTCGCCGACAAGGTGATCCCCGCCGTCAAGAATGAGCTGGGGTGGGCGGATTAACACGGACCAGATCGCTGACATGGCCACATATGACGACATTGCAGCGGCGTTGGCGCCGCACGGATTTATGGCCCGGGGTGGGTTTCACCCGACTGGTGGAGACAATATTTCAGGCGAAACCGTTCTGATAATCGGCAATGCAGGGCCGGCGATGTGGCGGCGATTTTCGCGAACCGATGGACCCGACGCGCCTGATGCGCTCGACGCCTGGACGCGCCGGATACTGGACCCCGTCGCCGCCGCGTTCGGGGCGCGGGCGCTATACCCATTCGACGGTCCACCTTACGCCCCGTTCCTGAAATGGGCGGCGAAGGCTGAACCCGTTTTCGCCTCGCCAGTCGGCATGACGATCCATCCCGAATACGGGTTATGGCACGCCTATCGCGGCGCTTTTATTTTCGCCGAAAAACTTGAACTGCCGTCACCGGTTGAACACGCAAGCCCGTGTCTGGATTGCGCGGACCAGCCGTGCCTGTCCACCTGTCCCGTCGATGCGTTTAAAACTGACCGTTACGATGTCGAGTCCTGCGCGACCCATTTACGGAACCCGGCGGGCGCGGACTGCATGGCGCAAGGATGCCGCGCCCGGCGCGCCTGTCCGGTGGGCCAGGACTTTCGGTACGCGCCCGACCAGGCGGCGTTCCACATGGGTGCTTTCCTCAAGAACCGCTAAAGGCGGGCGAGTAAACCCGGCAAATCGGCCATGTCGTCGAACACGTCATGGGCGCCCGCGCGGCGCATCCGGTCTTCATGGCCGTCGCCGATATGGCTACCGCCCGCAAAACCCAGCACGGTCATACCCGCCGCCGCCGCACCCTGGACCCCGGGGAGACTGTCTTCGATCACCACGCAGGACTGCGGCGCGAACCCCATCTCATGGGCAGCGTGCAGAAACAAATCGGGGGCGGGCTTGCCGCGATCGACCATTTGCGCGCTGAACAGCGCGGCGGCGTCGAAATATTTCATCAAATCGGTTTTGTTCAACGACCGCTGGATGCGCCGCATCTGTCCGCTGGACGCCACACAACGCGGGTCACCCAGCTTGTCCAGCGCCGCCGCGATCCCGGAAATCGCCGTCAAATCCTGATCGAAGCGCACATCGGCGCGCGCCCGCACGGTGGCCGCGAAATCCTCCGGCAAAGGTTGGCCCCAATCGGCTTCGACCGTGGCGATGGTGCTTTTCATGCTGAATCCGGTGAACCGGGCGGCGACGGTTTCAGCGTCGATCGCGTAACCGAATTCGCATAGGGCTTCCGCATAAATCGCCGACGACAGCGTTTCGCTGTCCACCAGCACGCCGTCGCAGTCAAAAATGGTAAGTCGATTTTTCATGCAGCCGCCTTTCCCACGAACATATCGCGCGCCGCGAATAGCGCCCCGCCAACGATCAGAATGCAAGCCGCCGCTACGACCCAGCTCGCTTCTCCCTGGCCGAACGCAATCAACAGCACGGTGGAAATCAGCGGCGCGGCGTAGGACAGCACGCCCAACAATTTTATGTCTCCGTGCTTCACGCCGATATCCCAGGTGAAAAACGCCGCACCGACCGGCCCCAGTCCCAGACCTAAGATAGCCAACCATTCACCGGCGCCGCCGGGCCATACTGTCGATTCAAAAATCAAATGACACAGCGTCCCCAACACCGCCGCCGCGCCACAAAACCAGCCCACGGTATCGGTGGGAACGCTCCCAAACCGGCGGCTCAGGATCGAATAGCCTGACCAGGTTATGGCGCAAGCGCCCGCCGCAACGTAGCCCAACGTATGGGCCGATTGAAAATTCATCGCGCCACCGCCAGTCACCAGCAAGCCCGTGCCCCCCAACCCGGCCAGCGCCCCGACAACGTGCCGCCACGTCAATCGCTCGCCCGGCAACAAGGCGGAAAACACGACGATCAGCAATGGCCACAGGTAAGCGATCAACCCCGCCTCAACCGGCGGCGCGTTCCGCAGCGCCATGAAATAAAAGAAATGATAGCCGAACAAACCACCAATCCCAATCAACCAGACCGCCGGGGGATGGCGTAGAAACCGCCTGGGATCGGCGCCGCGCACCACCCATGACGCCGCGGTCCCGATGAAGGCGATGGAAAACGCCATGGCGACAAGCTGGAAGGGTGGTACGGCGCCGCTCCACGTCGTCAACAACGCGAGCGCACCCCACATCGCCACTGCAGAGCCGCCGATTAACGTAGCGCGCGTTTCGCCCGTCATCGCAGGGATGCGGACAGTTCGATGATGCGCAACGTTTCCGCCCATAATTTGTATTCGGGCAAGTCTTTCGGATGCACCCAGCGGGCCCCCATGGCGTCGGACCCGGCGATTGCGTCGCGGTCGCGCCATTCCGCCGCATAGTCGATCAAAACGTATTGCATGCGCACGCGCCCGTCGTCGTCATGGCTAATCGTGTCCACCACGTCGAGCAAATGCGTCACTTCGACGTCGAGATTGGTTTCCTCCCGGATTTCCCGAACCGCCGTTTCCCGCGTGGTTTCGCCTAATTCCTGCATCCCGCCGGGCAGACTCCATTGGCCCCGGCGCGGCTCCTTGCCCCGCTGGATCAGCATCAGCTTATCGTCCCGCCAAACCACCACGCCCACGGCGGCGATGGGCCGGTCCGGATATTCCCGCGACATCGCATCTTCCTTCCTCTGCTCCCCTTTCGTTTACACGCCGCGCGGCGCATTCACAACTTTGCCAGGCCGGTTGATCCGGGTAAGCTGGCGTTTGCTTCAGAAAGTAGGAATAACACCTGATGAAATACCGAAATCTTGGCCATAGCGGCCTCAAGGTATCGCCGCTTTGTCTGGGCGCCATGATGTTCGGGCGGGAAACCAACGCCAAGACGGCGGACCGCATTGTCGGTTCGGCGCGCGACGCGGGCGTTAATTTCATCGACACCGCGAACGGCTACGCCGGCGGCGCATCGGAAAAGGCGGTTGGCAAGCTTATCGCCAAGGATCGCGACAAGTGGGTGCTGGCGACCAAGGGCGGTTCGGTGATCGGGCCGGGGCCGTTCGACCGCGGGATCAGCCGCAAGGCGTTGACGAAATTCCTGGACGATAGTCTGCGGCGGCTGAACATCGACTACATCGACCTTTACTATCTGCACAAGGACGACGAGCGCCGAACGCTGGACGAAACCGTGGCCACGCTGGGCGACATGATCCGCGCGGGGAAAATTCGCCATTGGGGCGTGTCCAATTTCAGGGGTTGGCGCCATGTGGAAGCCATCCGGATCGCCGACCAACAGGGCGTGCCGCGACCCGTCGCCAGCCAACCGTATTACAACGCCATGAACCGGATGCCGGAAACCGAAATCCTGCCCGCTTGCGCCCATCATGGTATCGGCGTCGTGCCGTATTCGCCGCTGGCGCGCGGCGTGTTGACCGGGAAATACGCACCCGGCAAAACACCCGGAACATCCAGCCGGGCCGGACGCGGCGACCGGCGCATCATGGAGACCGAATTTCGCGAAGAATCGCTCATCATGGCGCAAACCATCAAAACGCACGCCGAGGCGCGCGGCATGACGGCGGGGATTTTCGCATTGCGTTGGCTGCTCAACAACGACATCGTCACCAGCGTTCTGGCGGGGCCGCGCACCATGGAACACTGGAACGGCTATCTTGCGGCGCTCGATGGCGATTTCACGGAAGAAGACGAGGCGCTCATCGATCAACTTGTCGTCAGTGGTCACCCCTCGACGCCGGGTTACAACGATCCACAATATGATATTCTAGGGCGTCCCCTTCGAGGGAACGCATAACACCAAAGGGAGAAAAAGCCATGATCCGAGGAGTTGACCACATCGAATTGATCGTTCGGGATTTCGACGAGTACATCGAGTTCCTGAAGACGCTTGGGATGAAGGTGTTGACGCACACCTCCCATCACGGCGAATCGGCGGAATTGCAGGCGCCTGGCGAAAATCAGCCGATCTTTGAAATCCATCAAGCCATCGGTGAAGAAGTCATCGGCGTCAACCACATCGCCTTTAGGGTCGATGACGTAAAGGCGGCGGATAAAGTCCTGGCGAAGACGAAAATCGATTCCAAGCCGCCCAACTATGTCGAAGCGACGGGCCGCACCACCATTAATCTGCGTGATCCGGACGGCTGGCGCATGCAGCTTGTCGACGCCAAACGCGAAGACCCGGCTTAACCCCAACCCGAAGTGGGCTAGTGGTCTGATCGAAACGCTTGGTACCCAAGCATTTCGTGAATCAGCCCACCAACCGATTGATTTGGTGAGGCAACTGATCGAAACGGATGGGTACCATCCGTATCGGTTGCACCACTAGGGTCCTGATCGAGAAATTCATAAAGTTGAATTTCTCGTGAATCAGCACACCAACTTATTGAAACGACTGTGATTCAGAACCATCACACTAGTACATATGTTGGCCGCCGTTGATCGATAACGTGGAGCCGGTCACGAACCCGGCTTCATCGGCCACCAGGAACAAAACGCCGCGCGCGATATCATCGGCAGTGCCGAGGCGCCCGACCGGAATTCGCTCGACGATTTTTTCAAGGATGTGGGGCGGCACCGAACGCACCATGTCGGTGTCCACATATCCCGGCGCGACCGCGTTCACCGTGACGCCAACGCCCGCGCCTTCCTGCGCCAGGGCTTTGGTGAAACCGTGGATGCCGGATTTAGCCGCCGCGTAATTGACCTGACCGTATTGCCCGGCCTGCCCGTTGATGGAGCCGACGTTCACGATTCGGCCAAATTTACGGTCCCGCATGCCCGCGATGACGCAGTGCGACATGTTGAAACAGGACCCCAGATTGGTGTCGATCACCGCTTGCCAGGTTTCCGGGGTCATGCGGTGAAGCGTGCCGTCGCGCGTGATGCCCGCATTATTGACCAGCACATCAATGGGTCCCAGGTCCGCCACGATTTTGGCGACGCCTGCCTCGCAAGCGCCAAAGTCGCTGACATCTGTTTTGTAGACAGGAATACCGGTTCGTTCCTTGAAGGCGGCCGCCGTTTCATCGTCACCGCCATAGATCGCCGCGACGGCATATCCCTTGTCTTTCAACGTCACGCTAATCGCGGCGCCAATGCCTCTGGTGCCGCCGGTGACGATCGCTACGCGCGCCATAATCGTATTCTCCTGATTTAAAAGATCGGCGTTAGTCCCGCTCGACACAAAATTAGTCCCGCTCAACACACATGGCGATGCCCATGCCGCCGCCGATGCACAAGGTCGCCAGACCTTTTTTGGCGTCGCGGCGCTGCATTTCATACAACAGGGTGATCAAAACGCGCGCGCCGCTGGCCCCGATGGGGTGACCAAGCGCGATGGCGCCGCCGTTGACGTTGACCTTGTCGGTATCCCAGCCAAGTTCCTTGTTGACCGCACAGGCTTGGGCGGCGAAGGCTTCGTTGGCCTCGATCAAATCGAGGTCGTCGATTGTCCAGCCCGCTTTCTCCAACGCCTTGCGGCTTGCCGGGATGGGGCCAGTCCCCATGATCGCGGGGTCGACCCCGGCGGTGGCCCAGGACACGATGCGCGCCAAGGGCGCAACGCTACGCCGCGCGGCTTCCTTGCCGGACATCAGCACAATGGCCGCCGCGCCGTCGTTGATGCCCGATGCATTGCCCGCCGTCACGGTGCCGTCCTTTTCAAACGCGGGGCGTAATTTAGCCAGCACTTCCGCCGTTGTGCCATGTTTGGGATGTTCGTCGGTATCGATGACGATGTCGCCCTTGCGAGTCTTGATCGTCACCGGCGTGATTTCATCGGCGAAACGCCCGGCCTTCTGCGCCGCTTCAGCCTTGCCTTGCGACGCGGCGGCGAAGGCGTCTTGCTCCTCGCGCGTCAATTGCCATTTCTGGGCGACGTTTTCAGCTGTATTGCCCATGTGATAGCCGTTGAAGGCGTCCCACAACCCATCTTTCAACATGGTGTCCACGAAGTTCATGTCGCCGAGTTTTTGACCATCGCGCAAATGCGCGCAGTGGGGCGCCTGGCTCATGCTTTCCTGTCCCCCGGCGACGACGATATCGCAATCGCCCAGTTGGACCGATTGAAAGCCCAGCGCGACCGTGCGCAGGCCGGAACCGCAAAGCTGGTTAATCTGATACGCGGTCTTTTCCACGGGAATGCCGGCGTCCACGGCGGCTTGCCGGGCGGGGTTCTGGCCGGTTCCCGCCGTCAGGATTTGCCCCATGATGACTTCATCCACATCCTTTGGATCCACATCCGCGCGCCGCAACGCTTCCTTGATCGCGACGGTTCCCAGATACGACGCCGAGACGCTGCTTAATCCGCCGTTGAACGCGCCGACCGGCGTGCGCGCCGCGCCCGCAATCACGATTTCCGACATTGTGCTACTCCCGTTGCAAGACCCTAAATCGCGGCGATGCTGCGCTGCACAATAATTAGAGTCAACAAAAAACCTGAAATTTATTCCAAAACGGCTAAATAATCCGGCGTCAGGGTTTTTCCTGATGGTCAGATCGAAACGCTTGGTTCCCAAGCATTTCGTGAATCAGACCACCAACATATTGATCTGGTGGGGCAACTGATCGAAACGGATGGGAACCATCCGTTTCGGTTGCTCCACTAGCGCAACCACGCCGACAAAGGCGCCCAGACCGTCTCCTTGGCGCCGCCGCCGACCATCATTCCAATGTGACCAAGGTTCGGCTGAACCACCGTGGCGTCAGGCAGGTCGTTCGCGATGGCCAGTGCGGATTCAGGCGGCACAATCCGGTCGTTGGCGGGAACCGAAACATAGACCGGCTTGGTGAATAATGTTGGCGAGACGACGGCGCCACCGACCCGCCATTCACCGCGTGCGGGCGTGTTGTCGCCGTACCAGTCGCCCAGACATTCGCGTGCGACATTCGCGGTCAAGGGCGCGCCGTCGTTCAACCAATCCTCCAGGGCGACGAAGGCTTTCGCCCGCGCGGAATCGGGCGCAGCGGCGCCAAACGCGGTGAACTTGCGCACGCCGAGAAAGGGATCGAGCGAGAAAAACAGCATCTGAATGACATCCACCGGCAACACACCCTGCAGCGCGAGAAGCGGTTCGCAAGTGGCGGCGAATTGGGAAAGCCGCAATGCGGTCGCCGGGTTGGGCGCGTGAAAGTCCCAGGGCGTGGCCAGTAACGCGAGGCGGTCGATATCCGACTGGCGGCGAACCGCCAGCGCCATGGCCAGTAAGCCACCCATGCAATAGCCCAGAACCGAGACCGGCCCCGCGTTGGCCGCCACATCCAAACCGCGCTCCAATCGCGCTATATACTGATCCAGCCCAAAACCGCGCTCCACCGGACCCGGCGTGCCCCAATCGACCAGAAGAGGCCGCAATCCTTGCGTGGCGAGCCAGCGGGCAAAGCTGCACGTCTTGGACAGATCGAGAATATAGCCCCGGTTGATCAACGACGGAATGAG
>JABJJH010000071.1 GCA_018660965.1 Rhodospirillaceae bacterium
CATCGTTGCTGGGATCGCAAATCTTCATGCTCGATTTTCAGGCGTCACGCTGGTTGATGAATCAGGATGTCCCTCAACAAGCGGGCAACAATCACCCCACCAGTATTCCAACCGGCGTCTTCGAAACCAGCGATGGCGCTATCAATATCGCGGTGGCGGGGCAGGCCATATGGGAACGTTTCTGCAAAGCTATGGACGCTGACGAATGGAACGAAAACCCGGACTTTAATACCGCTGATAATCGCTCCAAAAACCGGGATGCGCTCGGCGATGAAATCAACAAGCGGCTCCGCAAGAAGGATAGCGCGACCTGGATCGACTTGTTCAACGAAGCCGGGGTCCCGGCGGGTGAAATAAATTCCATTGATCAGGTCTTCGCGGATCGCCAGGTCAAACATTTAGGGGCCGCGACAAAGGTTCAATCCCCGGCGCTCGGCGAAATCGAGCTGGTGTCACAGTCGATTAATTTATCCCGAACGCCCAGCACCATCGCCGCCGCGCCACCGGAGCGCGGTGAACATTCCGACGAAGTGTTGCAATCAATTGGATACGACGCCGCGGAAATCGCTGACTTTCATGCGCGCAACGTCGTATAAGACGTCAATTCTGGAAAGGACCCGACACATGCCCACCGATAAAATGATCATGGAAAAACGCGGCCCGGTTGGGTGGATGACGTTCAACAATCCGGCGAAGTTCAACGCGGTCTCGATGGAAATGTGGGAAGCGGCGGTCGAAATTCTCGGTAAATTTGAAAAGGATGACGACATCCGCGTGGTCATCGTCACCGGCGCGGGCGGCAAAGCTTTTATTTCCGGCGCCGATATTTCGAAATTCGAGGATGAACGGTCGTCGCAAGAAGCCGTGGACCGTTACGCCGACGCGGTCGGTGGCGCGTATAACGGGCTACAGAACTTTCCGAAACCCACCATCGCCATGATTAACGGATATTGCATCGGCGGCGGCGCGGGGCTCGCTGTTTGCTGCGACATGCGTATTTGCTCGGACACGTCGCGTTTCGCGATTCCGGCGGCGAAGCTGGGGCTTGGCTACACCTACGAACACATCAAAAAGCTTTCCAACCTCGTTGGGCCATCCTTCGCCAAGGAAATATTTTTCACCGCCCGCCAATTTGACGCGGAAGAAGCCCGCACGATGGGGCTTGTGAACCGTGTCATGCCTGCAGAAAATCTGGAGGCGTATGTTAATGATTATGCTGAACGAATTGCCGCGAACGCGCCCTTAACTGTTGGGCAGGTCAAGTTGACCGTTGGCGAAATTCTAAAGGACCCCGATGAGCGTGATCTGGCGGCTTGCGAAGCGGCGGTTAGCGAGTGTTTCGACAGTGAAGATTATGTCGAAGGCCGCCGCGCCTTCATGGCGAAGAAGACTCCGCAGTTCAAAGGGCGGTAACGACCCGGTCGTCATCGGCGGGTTTATTATGAATTTTGATTCAGCAAGCATCATCAGCGCGTTGTTTTAGTGAAAAACCAAACGGCGCACTGTTGCTTCCACCCCTAGTGCTGGGGCCAATGTTGGGCCTAAATTCCGGACCAATATTTCGGCCAGGGCGGTAAAACGAAGAGACCTCTGTCTATTCGTCGGCAGCCAAGCTGACGGCTTTCAATCCGCGAGTGTCATTAACTTCTTCATATTGAATCCGCTGGCCTTCCACCAACGGCGCCATCCCCGCGCGTTCTACTTCCGTAATGTGCACAAAGGCGTCCTTGCCACCGGAATCAGGGGTAATAAACCCATATCCCTTGGTAAGGTTAAACCACTTCACCGTACCGTTCGACATTGTTGATCTTCCTTTCGGCGCGCTCTCTTCCCCGGAATGTACGACCGACGCTTGCGTACCTTCCTTCCAATTTTTGAAATTGCCGAAACTACAACTTGGATCGTTAGCCGTTAAACGTCGTCTGCAATTCCAATGCTCCCGTTAAATAGCTTAATATCTAAAGAGTAACGGGCACAACTAAAAATTAATCGTTCGTAACGGGTAAGAATGGCGGTGAGTATAGGTACTGTGGTAATCAAAGTGTGACGTCATTTCCGTTATCTGATATGTACAAGCCGTGTTTCAAAAGGATGTGAAAACGATACAATACCGATTAAGGATTTAGATAGAAGTCGGTATGAAACTGGGGGAGAAAGTTGTGCGTAAAATTGGCCTGGTCGTTGAATACGACGTGAAGCCGGGGCGCATGGACGCCTTCGTCGAATTAATTTCCACTCACGGGCGCAAAACGCTTGAAATGGAAGAGGGTTGCGTCGCCTTCGAGGTCATGATTCCAAAGGACGACGACGGTAAAGTGTTTCTATTTGAATGCTACAAAGACGCCACAGCGTTCGCGGAACACAATAAGTCGCCTTTACTTGCCGCCACGCGGAAACAATATCAGGATATGCTCGATGACCGAAAAATCACGATCACCGAGGTGGTTTCCTAACAGCCAATATCAAATGAACCGATGCACGGATGAACGGTAAGTTTCTTGACTATGGATAAACCAAACGGCGCGGAAAAACGGCGACTCTATCTCGCCGCCTTCGCCATCGCGCTGACCATCGACCTCGCTATCAGCTTCTTTAAAGGAGAAGCGTATCGTCCGACCCTTATAGGTCTGGCGATCATGATCGCGTCGGTCCTGTATTTCGCCTATTCCTATTTTCGCGACCGCTGAAACCAAACGGCAATCAATTATATTTTGAAATACCCAAGTAATTTCCTTTGCCGAAATTGTTTCGAGCCTTTACCGTTTACCCTGCACATCAATAAGGGAGATCAGACATGAACGCGGAAGCGATCAAGGTTTTTTGGCAGCCTGGGTGAACTAGCTGTCTTAAGGCGAAAGAGTTTCTTTCGTCCCATGATATCAATTACGTCTCTGTTGATGTTGCATCGGACCCGGATGGGATCACCGAATTGCGTCGCCTGGGGGCACGGTCAATTCCTGTCGTCTCGAAGGGCGATGACTGGGTTTTCGCGCAATCTCTCGAGGATGTGTCGAAGTTTCTGGACCTTGGCCTCGATATGACGCCAAATTTGTCTTTGGAAGCTTTGGTCGAACGCATGGATGTTGTGCTGGATACGGCGCAACGTCTGGTCCGTCAAATTCCTGACGAAGCGCTCGGAGACAAGTTGCGCAACAGGGACCGAACTTATCGGTCATTGTGTTACCATGTCTTC
>JABJJH010000134.1 GCA_018660965.1 Rhodospirillaceae bacterium
ATGAGGCCGCTTAGGCCGTCTTCCAGGCCTTTTTCGTAATAAATGCTGGCGCACGCCCGAAAATCGGGAACCGAGAGCCGTAATACGCCGCCTACTTTGAGGACTCGCCGCCATTCTCGGAGAACATTTTCATACTCCTTGCGGCCAAAATGTTCGAGAATATGACAGGCGTAGATCAAGTCCACCGAGTCATCGTCCGCGAATCCCAAATCGTCGGCGGCGGTTACATGATCAATGTGTGGAAATTCCAGAATATCGACATTTATAAAGCCGGGAATGTTCCGTTTTCCGCAACCAATATGTAAACGGACGGCGCCATCGCGATCTTTGGGCGTTTGAGCCGAGGAGGGGGGCATCCGCAGGGTGTCCGGCCATTGTGTTTTTAAGAGCGTTCCTTAAGGCCCCCTATATACATTTTTCGGTACCTTGTCCGCCAGCGCGAAGATATAATCGCGCGCCTTCTACGTGACAGTCGCGACCATCGGTACAGTTTGAGAGGAATTCAATGAGCGGTAAACCAAGCGTAACGGCGACCGAGGATGTCTCTCCGGTAATGGAGGGGTACGCTTTTGATTTGCAATCCCTGGAAACATATATGCGCGCGAATGTCGAGGGGTTCAAACCGCCGTTGAGCGTGGGGCAAATTGTGGGCGGCATGTCGAATCCGACCTTTATGCTGGAAGACGCTGCCGGACGCCGGTACGTCCTGCGCAAGAAACCGCCCGGTGAACTTTTGCCGTCCGCGCACGCTGTGGACCGGGAATTCAAGGTGATCCGCGCGCTTGCCGACACCGGCGTGCCCGTGGCGAAAGCTTACGCTCTCTGCGAAGACGAATCAGTCATCGGTCAAATGTTCTACATCATGGAATTCGTCCAAGGGCGGGTCGTGCGCGACATGGCCCTGCCGGATTCCGATCCGGTTGAACGGGCGGCGATCTACGATTCGATGAATGATGTTCTGGCGCGTCTGCATGGCGTCGACTTTCACGCCGTTGGGCTTGAGAATTTTGGCCGGGTCGGCGGCTACATGACTCGCCAGGTCAGCCGATGGACGACGCAGTACAAGGCGACCCAGACCGATGAATTGCCCGCGATGGATACGTTGATCGACTGGCTTCCGAAGAATATCCCCGATGATTTGGAAACAACGATCGCGCATGGCGATTTCCGCATGGAAAATCTTATTTATCACCCAACCGAACCGCGCGTGATCGCCGTGGTCGATTGGGAATTGGGCACGCTGGGCAACCCGCTATCGGATCTCGCCTATAATTGCTTGCCCTATCATATGCCGGACCCCAATCGCGGGGATATTATCGACATTGACTTTGCGACTTACGGTATCCCGTCCGAGGCTGATTACGTCGCCGCTTATTGCCGTCGTACGGGACGCGACGGCATCGATAATTGGCCATTTTACCTGGTTCTGTCGCTGTTCCGGATGGCCGCGATCATACAGGGCGTTTATTACCGGGGCCTGCAAGGTAACGCGCCGTCCCCTGAGGCGGTCACCAACAGCGAACTCGCCGGATTATGGTCCGAAAAGGCGGTGGCGATTTTAGAACGTTCGTCGTGACGCGTTCTAGCCTTTAACGCCTGCGCGGTAATTGTGCTGGCGCAGCTCCAACCGGGCAATTTGTTGTCGATGAACCTCATCCGGGCCATCGGCGAATCGCAGGGCGCGCATTAACGCCCACATGGACGCGAGTGGAAATTCCTGGCTCATGGATCCGCCGCCGTGCACTTGCATGGCCCGGTCGATGACCTGAAGCGCCATGTTCGGCGCGGCGACCTTGATCATTGCGATCTGCTGTCGGGCTTCCTTGTTGCCGACTTTGTCCATGGTGTAGGCGGCCTTCAAGACCAGCAACCGACACATGTCGATTTCAATGCGGCTTTGCGCAATGCGTTCCTGGGTGACCCCTCGATCCGCGAGCTTCATGCCCCATGTTGTTCGTTCGGTGGAGCGTTGGCACATCATTTCCAGCGCCCGTTCGGCCACGCCGATGATTCGCATGCAGTGATGAATCCGCCCGGGCCCAAGCCGACCCTGCGCAATTTCAAATCCGCGTCCTTCGCCGAGAAGCATGCTGGACACGGGGACTCGGACATTGTCGAAAATAACCTCGCCATGGCCGTGCGGCGCGTCGTCGAACCCCATGACGTTCAGCATGCGTTTTACGCTAACGCCCGGCGAGTCTCGGGGAACCAAAATCATGGATTGTTGGGTGTAAGGTTCACCGTCCGGGTTGGATTTTCCCATAACGATCAAAATCTTGCAGCGCGGGTCGCCAATCCCCGACGTCCACCATTTATGACCGTTGATGACGTATTCGTCGCCGTCGCGGACAATGCTGGTTTCGATGTTCATGGCGTCGGATGAGGCGACATTGGGTTCCGTCATCGCGAAGGCGGATCGTATTTCGCCCGCCAGTAACGGTTCCAGCCACTCCTGCTGCTGCTCCGGTGTGCCGTAGCGGACAATGGTTTCCATATTGCCGGTGTCCGGTGCCGAACAGTTGAATACCTCCGGCGCCCAATGGACGCGTCCCATGATTTCGCAAAGCGGCGCATATTCGGTATTGGTCAGTCCCGCGCCATGGTCGCTTTCGGGCAGAAACAGGTTCCACAGCCCTTCCGTCTTCGCCTTGGCTTTCAAGTCTTCAAGAACGGGAACAGGGCTCCAGCGGTCGCCGTCGGCGACTTGTTCGTCGAAAACAGGCTCGTTTGGATAAATATAATCCCGCATGAATTGCGTGACGCGGAGCGCGAGTTCCTCTGTTTTATCCGAATATTCGAAATCCATGCGACCGAACCTCCATTAATATCAATGGATGATCCTTACGGCCTTTGCAGCTCGCTTCAAGGACAATTGTGTCGCGGTCAAAAAATAGGATTTGTCGGGCCAAGAACGAATACGGTGGAATTTCCCATCCGGCGCTAATCAAGAAGGGGGGATATAAACGCCGCCGATTGGCGAATGACGGCGTCCACGCTCTGTCCTTCCAGAAGCGGTTGGTGCACCGTGAACCAACCGTCGTATCCAACGTCATTCAACGTATGTATCAGAGGCGGGAGGTCGATTCCGCCCGGGGCGTCGATTGGAATGAAGCGGATACCGACGGGGCCTTTTCGCCGCGTATCGAACGTAACGGGGGACGTTGCGTCCAGTTGGATGTTTTGGAAATAGACATTGACCAAATAGGGCGCCAAGCGACGGATGCTGTCTGGGTCAACATTGTCGCCACAGGCGAGCAAATTTGCCGGTTCGTAGGTCACGCCAAAATTTTTTCGACCAATCGCTGTTAATACTTCTAAGGCGCCGTTCACGGTTTCAAACAACGAGCCCCAATGCATTTGTTGACACAGCGTTAGGCCGCGTTCGGCTGCTTCGTCCGCCGCGTGTCTGGCGAATTCGATGTCGGAAGGTTCATGCAGCATGACGCGCACAAGTTTCGCGTCCAATTGTTCCGCGAGGTCGAGATGTGGGGTGATGTTGCGAATTGCATCGGCGGCGGCCGTATTGTTCACTGCCAACGCCAAGTTTCCAGTCACCATGGACACGTCGAGGTTGAGTGAATTCAGCAGGCTTCGCACGAAAACGACTCGCTCCGGCGGCGAATCGATGGAGGCGACCGACGCTCGTATGGACAGACCCTGGTATCCGGCGACTTTCGCTTGCGGGGCCAACGCTTCAATGGGTATGGCGGCGATATTCTTGCGCTTTGGCGTTTCTGCAACGCGCACGGATAGTGACATTTTCATGAAACGGGCTTTGCGTTCGCTTTAATGTCCCCGCCAACTAAACTGCGGGTATCTGGACCCACAACCAATCACACAGTTACTTTTGGCTTGGAAAGTGATTTCGCCATATCGGTGATCGCGCGTCGTTTTTTTGTGTCGGTGATTGAATGGAAGGCGAGCAGCAATTCCCGAACGTCGGCGGAGTGATACGGATCGTTTTTCGGCGGGCTGTAAGGCGCCGGCGATCTGGTTACTTCCTGCAATTCTTCCGGCATATCGTCGAAAAAATACGAAACGGGCACATCCAGAATATGACTCAACTCGTGCAGGCGGCTGGCCCCGACACGATTCGCGCCGTGCTCGTATTTCTGAATTTGTTGGAACGTCAGTCCGATTTGGTCGCCAAGTTTTGATTGGCTCAATTTCCGTAACTTGCGTAGCGTCCGGATACGAGCTCCGACGTGCACGTCAACGGGGTGTGGGGAAGATTTAGTCATAGGTATTCCTGTCGTTTGGCGTATTTTCGTGGGTTGCTTCGGTTACGATTCGCCGCATGGATTAGCTTTCGAATTTTTATAGGCGCTATTTATAAAGATTCCGTTACTCGCAGGTTGGATAGGCGCATATCGTTAAAATTTGTCTAAAATATGTTGCCTAGCGAAGTTCTTGAATATAACGGTTCGTTCCTGCTTTTATGTCGGGACTTTATTTCAATGATTCGGCTGGAGGATTTATGAGCATTGCGACGGAAGAAACGCTGGATAATAGCGTAGCCTTGGAAAGTGAAACAATTAACCTGCTGCATAAACGCGTCAGCGTCCGAAAATATACCGATGAACCTGTTTCATCCGAAGTGATTGACGCCGTACTTTCAGCTGCCTTTCGGGCGCCAACGTCATCGAATATCCAAGCGTATAGCGTTGTTATCGTCCGTGATCAAGCCTCAAAGGACGAATTGTCGGTGATTACCGGCAATCAACGCCATGTTGCGAGGACGCCGGTGTTTTTAGCATTCTGCGCCGATCTGACTGGCATGGAAGGCGCATTGAAACGCCATGGCCATAATCTTGATGACAACAATATGGAAATCGGCCTTGTTTCGACGATTGACGCAAGCTTGGCCGGTATGGCTGCTTATCTGGCGGCGGACTCGCTGGGCCTGCACGGCTTGATGATTGGGGGCGTGCGGAACGATACGAAAGCCGTCGCGCGCGTTCTTGGCTTGCCGCCGCGGGTGTATTGCGTATTTGGCATGTGCCTTGGCTGGCCTGCCGAAGCGCCGACGCTGAAGCCGCGCCGATCCCTGGAGGGCATGGTTCACCATGAAAAATACGACGCCGGAAAGTTGAACGCCGAACTTGATGCTTATGATAAGGCGTTGGCGGATCATTATCGAAGCATTGGCAAGGACACGACCGATGCGTCCTGGACCGATGATATCGATGATAAATTCAACGTGCCGCGCCGGGATGATTTGCGCGCTGCGTTAAAGGATTTGGGATTTAATTTCCGTTAAATCCTACTTCTTGGAGCATACGTCTGTAGGCTGTTTCGATATCGGACGTGATTGTTTGGGGAGCGCACAGCACCGAAGTTGACAGGCGCTCCCTCAAACGCACTCTTAAAGAAACGAGGCGGCTTTGATCCGTCGCGAGTGTCACGGCAATGTCCGAATAGTCTGCGATGTCCGCCGCGACGCAATCGTCGAGACCAACCCGGCTAAGCAGGCTGGCGCCGACGCGGGCTGCGTGCCGGTTGCCGGTTAGCGTTACGACGGGCGCTCCCATCCACAAGGCCTCGCACGTCGTGGTCGTGCCGTTATAAGGAAAGGTGTCCAGCGCGATATCCATATCGGCGTACATGGAAAGATGATCCGCCATCGAGTTTGTTCGGCTTCGAAGGATTATTCGGGCGCGATCAACGCCGTTGGTTTCGAACTGCGTGAGAAAATTTTCGTGGACCATCGCATCCGCCAAAGGCCGCGCCTTTATAAGGAGGCGGCTGTTGGGGAGACGATTAAGAATTGACGACCAGACCGCCACGACATCCGGCGTGACCTTGGCGAGATTGTTGAACGACCCGAACGTGATATAGCCATTTGGGCCGTGCGGCGCGGGCGCGATATCAGGAGCGTCATCCGGGGCGCGATAACAGAGAAATCCATGGGGAAGCCGAATCAATTGTTCACTGTGGTGCGCTTCCGCGCCGGGAGGGTCAGCGATTCCATCGGTCAGCCTGTACTGCATGGCCGACAGCCCGGTGGTGTTTGGATAACCGAGCCAGGAGACCTGTACCGGCGCCGGTTTTCGGGCGAACGTGGCCAGTCTATTGTTGGCGGTGTGTCCCGATAAATCGACGAGAATGTCAATTTGGTCTTCTGCGATGCGCGTCGCCAGTTGCTCGTCGGTAAGGCCGGAGACATAGCGCCAGTGATCGGCGCTGTTTTCCATGCGGGCGGTGACGTCGTCCGGATTTTCAAGAGTCGCGTAGCAAAAAATTTCGAACTGCGTCCGGTCATGATATTCCAGAACGGGTTCGAAAAAATAGGCGACGGAATGGCGCCGGAAATCGCCGGACACGTATCCTAGTTTCAAGGGCGCCTTTGCAGGACTGGATTTGGGTTTCTCAGGTGGGCTGGAGGGGGAGTCTATCGTGGACTCCAGTCGCGCCGCCCATCGGCGATGCGCGTCAAATATTTCATCGGGATCATCAGAGCGGTAATTGAGGCTCATAAGGAAATTGGAATGAACCGATGCCGACGCCGGGGCTGTCTCAATCGCTTGTGAATACAATTTGACGGCGTCATCCTGGCGCCCTTGATCCTGATGTACGGCGGCGAGGATACCAATCGCAATCGCGTTGTCCGGCGCCAGGGCCAGGGCTTTTTCGAGAGCCTGAATTGCGCCGGATAAGTCGCCTCCCGAACGCCGCAACACGCCTAAAAACCGGAAGATTTCAGGATCGTCCGGAGTGTGCAGAAGAAGTTCGTTCAGCAGGGCTTCCGCGTCTTGAGTTCGGCCTTGCCGTTGCAGCACGATCGCCAAATTAAAGCGGGCGTCGGGGCGCGTCGGATCAAGGGAAAGGGCGCGTCGAAACGACCGTTCCGCAGCTTCGAGGCGACCGCCGTGGTGTTGAAAAAGTCCGAGGGCAGCATGACCGTCCGCATCGTCTGGGCGCATTTTTACGGCGGCTTCCGCAACGTCAATCGCTTCATCAATCCGCCCCTGGGCCTGTCGTACGGCTGCTTTCGCATGGAGCGTTTGAGGGTCATCAGGGGTGTTTGATGGTAAATGCTTCAGCGCGGCGTCGAGCGTTAATTCGGCGTCGCGTGTCCGTTTCAAACGTATGAAAAGCAAGGCGAGGTTATTGAAGGCGGGGCGGAATGCGGGGTTGGCCTGGGTTGCACGCTCGAACGCAAGAACTGCATCGGGCAATCGGTCCGTTTTTTCAAGAACCAGGCCGAAACCGTTCAGAGCCTCCACGTTTCCAGGGTCGATTTCCAAAGCCTGTTTATACGCTGCTTCGGCTTCTTTGGTTCGTTCCCGCTGAAGGTGAACCCTGCCCACATTAACAAGAGCTTGAACAAAGTCAGGGGCGTGCATCAGGGATGTTTCATAGGCCTCGGCGGCGTCTTCCCAACGCTCTTCGTCTTCCATAACCGCGCCCAGGTTGTTCCAGGCTTCGGCAAACCGAGGGACCAATGAAATGGCCGTGTTTAAAGCGGCTTTGGCGTCATCCAATTGTCCCAGAGACTTATGGATAACGCCCAAGGTGTTCTGATAGTCGGCGCGTTCGGGACATGCGGCTATCGCTTGCCGCAAAAGAGATAGCCCGTCGTCAAAACCGCCAGCTTCAAATTTTAGCGCGCCCAGAAGATGAAGAGCGTCGCCATTGTCGGGGGCGCGCGCCAAGATTTCTTCATACATTTGTTGCGCGACGTCTACTCGCCCGGCGTTTTGATGCGCCAGCGCGGTTTCCAGCATTTTCCGCATTTCGTCGGTCGGCGGCTGTGAAGCGGAATTCATGTTTGGTCCGGTATGGAGAAAGAAAGTATGTGACGTGGATTTGCTGGCGTCGGCAATCTAAAATAACGCGTTTTCGTGTTGAATGCGAATTGTCGATTTTTCAGAGGGAAGGGTTGGGTTATGCGAGTTGTTGTGACGGGCGGCTGCGGGTTTATTGGTCGGCGTCTGGCGCTGAAGTTATTGGAGCAGGGCGCCTTGCCAAATCCATCGGGCGGCATGGATGAAATCGAATCGCTGGTGCTGTTTGATATAGGGGAGCCAACGCCACCTATCCCACCGGACCCGCGCTTGTCGATTGTAACCGGCGATATTTGCAGCGATGTGGACATTGGCGCGCTCATTGGGCCGTCCGTGGACGTGGTGTATCATTTCGCAGCCGTTGTCAGCTCGGGCGCGGAAGCGGATTTCGACTTGGGGATGCGGGTCAATTTCGACGGGGCGCGAACCGTCCTGGAAGCCTGCCGAAAACTGGAAACGGGGCCGCGATTTATTTTCTCCAGCTCGGTTGCGGCTTATGGCGGCGATATGCCGTCGGTTATCGAAGATGGCACGGCGATGACGCCGCAAACGTCTTACGGGTCGCAAAAGGCGATGTGTGAACTGTTGGTGAATGATTACACCCGAAAAGGCTTCGTCGATGGACGGACCCTGCGATTGCCGACGGTTGTCGTTCGCCCCGGCAAACCGAACAAGGCGGCGTCTACCTGGGCGAGTTCGATTATTCGCGAACCCTTGCAAGGACAGGAAGCGGTTTGCCCCGTTGCGGCGGATCAGGCGATGTGGTGTCTGTCGCCGCGCCGTGTCGTCGATGCGTTTATCCGCGCCGTCGGACTATCTGGCGAGACAATCGGCGCGAACCGGGCGATTGCGATTCCGGGAACGACCCACACCGTTCGTGAAATGCTAGACGCCTTGGCCAGCGTCGCGGGTGACTCGGTGGTGGCCCGCGTGCGCTGGGAACCTGATGCCGACATTCAAGCTATCGTGTCGGGGTGGCCGACCCATTTCAACCCCGTGCGCGGCGCCGCGTTAGGATTTTCGCACGACAGCGGCATGGTGGAGATAATCGAGGCCTTTATCGAGGACGAACTTGGAGGTTCATTTATTTCGTAGCGGGCGGCGCCACCTGTTTTTCCGTCCGCGATAAAAACCAGGCGGGCGCCAAACCGACGGCGGCCAGAACGGCGAGCGACAAAAACGCGTCTTGAAACCCCAGCGTGCTGGCTTGCGCGAAAATGACTTGTCCAAGATAGTGGATCGCGCCAGACGTTTGTACGCTTTCCGCCAGTCCCGCTTCTGACAGCAGGCTTTTGACCGCGTACAACATTTCCTGACTGGTTTGGTTGGCGGCGGTTTGACTGGCGGTCAGGGCGCCGCTGTGAAAGGGAACACGTGAATCCAGGTGGGCGATGATAAGGTTCAGCCAAATCGCCGCGCCCAGCATCCGAAGAAAGTTGATCAATCCGGAACCCTGGTTCACCTCGTCCGGGGCCAGCGCCTTCAAGGCCGTTCCATTGACGACAGGCATGGTGAATCCCAAACCGATGCGGATGAACAGCGTGAAATAAACGAAAGTCCAGAACGGCGTGTTGACGTCGACCGTGCTCAATTGGGCAAAGGCCAGAATGAAGAATATCAGACCGCCAATCAGGATGACGTGTGCTGGCAGGGAGTCCGAAATTCGCCCCGCCATGGGAAACAGGATCAACAATGACAATCCGCCTGGCATCAACAACAGACCCGCGCGTAGCGGCGTATAACCCTGGATGCTTTGCACGAACAATGGAATCAGGAATGTCGAGGTCAGAAACACCCCGCCAACACAAAACGCCAGGATCGCCGCGCTTGTGAAGCGCAGATTGCGGAATAACGTCAGGTTCATCAGAGGTTGGGGCGTGTACAGTTCCCAGATGATGAATGCGGCGATGCTAATCGCGGCGGCGGTGAAGAGCAGGACAATTTCATCCGACACCCATCCTGTCCGATTACCGCTGCCCAGGGCGAAAAGCAGGCAAAACAACGAAAAGCAAATCAGTGAAAACCCGGCTATATCGAAGGGCGGTAGGCGCTTTGGGCGTTTGCGGCTGGGCATGAAGAACACACCCAACAGCATTGCCAGAACGATAGTGGGAACTGTCAGGAAAAATATATAACGCCAGTTAAAAAGGTCGATAACGATTCCGCCGAGCGTGGGGCCCATCGCGGGCGCGAAGACGATGCCCATGCCGAACAATCCCATCGCGGTGCCGCGCCGTTCCGGTGGGAACACCTTGAAGGTCAACGCCATGGCCAATGGCTGGATGATGCCCGCAGTGACGCCTTGCGACAATCGGCCGAGCATCAGGGTTTCGGTGTTGGGGGCGACGCCGCTGGCGGCGGATCCGGCCAGAAATATCGCCAGACAAACAATGTAAACCGCGCGTTCGCCAAAAATGGACGTTAACCAAGCGCTAATCAGCATTCCCGCCGTCA
>JABJJH010000392.1 GCA_018660965.1 Rhodospirillaceae bacterium
AACGCGCTGGTAAATTTAGCGATCAACGCGCGGGACGCCATGCCCCAGGGCGGCGCCCTGATAATCCGCACCGCCAATGTTGTTCTTGATGAGGCTTATGCATGGCGTCATGAAGAAGTAACGCCAGGAGATTATGTAAGAGTAACCGTAACCGACACTGGTTCGGGAATGTCGCCTGAAGTCTTGAAAAAAGCGTTCGAGCCATTTTTCACGACCAAGGACGTGGGCGAAGGCAGCGGCCTTGGATTGAGTATGGTCTATGGGTTCGTAAAACAATCCGAAGGGCATATAACAATCGATAGCGAGGTTGGACACGGCGCGATGATTAACCTCTTTATGCCGCGCGCCCAGGAGACGGTTCCCGAAGACGACATTACGTGTGACGCCTCTGAATTTCCGCAAAAGGCGGGGCGTATCCTTGTCGTCGAGGATGATGCGAATGTCCGACAGGTTCCGGTCAGTATTTTAAGCGGCCAGGGTTATGATGTCGTCGAGGCGAAGGATGGCGCGGAAGCATTGCTGTATTTAAAGGAGGGAGAAAAATTCGACCTTTTGTTCACGGATATTCTTTTGCCGGGTGGCATGAACGGCGTGGAGATTGCGGATGAAGTCAAAAGCTTCCAACCGAACATCAAGATTCTTTACACGACGGGCTATGCAGAAAACACCGTCATTCGAGAAGGACAGTTGGATCCGAACGTGACCCTGCTTTACAAGCCATACATGCGCAGTGAATTACTGGAAAAAATTCGCTTGGCGTTTGAGCCCGAGGAAGCCTGAATGACTCGCTCCGTTCAAGGAGCAATGTCAGATCAGGTTGGAATTAATGCAGATTGTTAACCATGATCTAATTTCCCGCTCGCCGTCAAATAGGCCAAAGTCTCGGCCATGCCAAAGACCTCCCCCTTACGGTACAAATGGTCGAAGATGTCGCGCATAAAACCGACATCTTTCGGTTCGTCAACCGTCCAGCCGTGCCTACTCAAATCCACATCGTTCACCACTCCAATTACTTTGAAGCGATCTGGATTATCGCGAATTCGTACAGCGAACAATTCACGGTCTTCGGCGTCCGTAAAGTTTTCATCACACCATTCAATGGCTTTGCGCGAGAGAACATCGGCGCTCAATCCAAGTGGATAACTCCAATCGAGGCGGTTCGAAACGAAGTCCGCGTCCCCGGCCGCGACGGCCGTATTGACTATTTTCTGCAAAACTTCAGGGTCGATTAACGGACAGTCGCCGCCGACCTTTAACACAATGTCGCCAGGACAATTTTTGATTGCCCCTGCGATGCGCCCGGCGATATCATCCTCGCCAGGTTGGCAGTGGTATTTCAACCCTTCCTGCGCCGCCAGTTCTATCATTGGCTGGTTACGCGGATCCTGGGTAGTCGCGAGCACGACATCGGTCACGCCCTCGACTCGGCGCACACGGTCTATCATGTGCCAAAGCAATGGCTTTCCCGCAAGGTCGAGCATCGCCTTGCCGGGAACGCGGCTCGACCCCATGCGGGCCTGGATGACGCAGATAATGTTTGTCATGGCATTACTTTTAAAATTTCCCTGGCAAAACGCTCGGCGCTTCCCTTCAGGGTGTTTTTCAGAGCCTCCGGATCAGCGGCGGGCGCACCCAACGCATCAATCAATTGCCGTTTATTGACGACGCGCCGCAATCGACCGTGCCGACTAAGCGAGTTCATGTCGATCTTGTTGGCGGAAGGCTGCAAGGTAATCGATCGGCGTCCCGCCAAAAAAGCTTCGACCAGAGGCGCCGAAAAACAACCAACAACGGACCCCACGCTGCGCAGCATTTTGGGCGTGTACTTACTTATCACTTTGCCCCAAGGCTTGTTAGCGGCGTCTTGTTGTGGATGGGGAGCGTATATCAACCGGTCAATCAAGTCGCGACGCTCGGCCGCAACCTCACACAACAACGCCCACGCGTCGTCTTCATCGTATCCAAGGGTGTTACCGTAATCACGCTGGATTGGCGATCCCAGAAACACGACATCGCGGGATTTCGTTGACGGCAGCGGGGCCACAATCTCCCAACCTGGATGCCCTGCCACCATGACACAATGAGGGGGAATCCCTTCGGCAATTGCTTCCGCTCGGGCGTTTTCATCGACCACCAAAACGTGGTCGGGAAGCACTGTGTCATCCCCCGTGCGCAACCGTGACGCATATCCATACCAAGTGTCGATGAATTGCAGTGATGGAACCCTATATTTCCTGGCTGCACGGACAAACGTCGTCTCAATCGATTTTTTAGAACAAGACGCCAGCAACGCATCGGGATGGTAATCCGCAAACATTAAATCAACGTTCTCGTCCACAATGGGCAAATCCAGCACACGCCCCGCCAAATCTCCATCGCCCATAAAGGTGCGGACCTGATGACTAACCAGAACACGCCAGTCAAATTCGGATTGGGAGGCGCTCCAAGTCTCCAGCATCGGCTTTATACAGGTGTAGGCCCCGGCTTCGGTCAGAACGCACAGAAGTTTCTTTTTCAAAAGATCAGGCGACCTCGGATAATTTGGCGGCGTGGCGAAGCAATACGTCTTTTTGGGAAAGAATTTTATTACATGCTGCGGCGAATAACTCCATGTCCTCCAGTGTTTGTGGCGGTTGTTGGATCATGGTCATAAGAATTTCAGCGTCCTGCAACCGCTCGCAGGTTGGACAAATTCCAGCCTCATAGGAAAGGTTTTCATTGCGCAGATTGGCGGTAAACGGAAATCCATCTTGGCCAAAACAAATTTTGTGTTGGTACACGGGCAGCAAATAGGTGGGTTGAATATATCCAGCCCGGGCGAAGAAGCCTTCAGCGTTCAACGCCTTGGCGAACAGGTCTCGCGGCACACCGGTTATCCCAGCGTCATATTTCATCACGTACATGTAATAAACATGTCGGCAGTCGTCTTCGACTTTCGGCGGCGTAATGCCCGGCACATCCGCCAAAGCCTCGGTAAGGCGATTGGCGCGGGCGATGCGGGCTTCGTTCATTCGCGGCAATTTCTTGAATTGCTGCAACGCCACGGCGGCCTCCATTTCCGTCATCCGGTAATTCAAACCGACCGTGTTCACGATGTTTTCCACACCCATATCGCCGACCACGGCTTCTCCATGATTGCGCATGAACGCTGCCTTTTCCGCGAATTTGTCATCATTCGTGACAAGCACGCCACCCTCACCCGACTGCATGACTTTGTGACGATTGAAACTGAAAATCCCAATATCGCCGACCGTTCCGGCGAAGGCGCCTTGATACATGGCGTCGGGCGCCTGCGCGTTGTCTTCGATTAACACCAAACCATGCTCGTCCGCGATTTTACGCAACGCCGTCAATCGCGAGGCGTGGCCAAAAATATTCACCGTCATGATTGCTTTGGTATAGGGCGTGATGTTTTCCAGCACCGATTGGGGATCAAGCCCGAACGTGTCAGACTCGATGTCTGCGAAAACCGGAACGGCGCCGGTAAAAAGAATTGCCGTCGAAGAGGCGCTCATGGTGTAGGGCGCGACAATCACCTCATCGCCCGGTCCGACACCGGTCGCTGCGACCGCAGCGTGAAGCGCCGTTGTTGCGGAATTGAACCCAAGCGCATGGCGGACATCATAATGGCGTTTGAATTCGGTTTCCAAGGCCCGGACCTCGCGGCCACCCCAGAAAAGATCATCCGCTGACGCAACAAAACCCGAAAGCTCGCCACATTCCAAAACCCGTTGAACGGCCGTCATTTCCTCCTGTCCAATCTCGTTGGAAAACTGGATAGGTTTGGTCATAAGCGGTTCACCACCCAGGATGGCGAGCGTTTCGGCGTTAGACATAGTCAATAATCTCCTCGGACGCGCATTTTTGCCTCTTTGGCAGGGGCGCAGTTCCTGCGGTTAGAGCAAATCAGGATTGATTGTAATGCCGCCGCCGGCGGCAGATTTCAACACACTTTCCAAAACCGCCATATTCGCAAGCGCCGCAGGCCCATCACAACCAAGCAATGGGGCGTCATTAGCCATATGGTCGGCGATCGCCTGATAAAGTTCCAAGAATCCAGCGACGGGGCCTGTTTCGCGCTCCGGTACTATTTCTGACAGATGGGCGTATCCTTTGTAATAGAGACCCGGTCGGGGTTCGCACCACCGCATTTCGGCGCCGCCCGCGCGAATTTCCACACACCCATCCTGGCCTAGAATATCAAGGTCGAATAAATCGTATCCCAACCCCTCAACGGCTAAAATAGTCGCGTCGAAGCCAGCCCGCATGCGGCAGCGAAAACTCACATAAGGGTCCCCAGGATCGCCTGTCGCGTCCCCAATCGAACAC
>JABJJH010000068.1 GCA_018660965.1 Rhodospirillaceae bacterium
GCATCGTATTCATACACATGGGTGAAGCGTTGTTGGACTTCCTTGCCGCCCCAGACGCCGCCGACGACAAGCACCACCGCGACGATCAGATACCGTATCCAGTTGCGGCCGCGTGATTTCGGCGCCGCTTGCGGTTCCGACGCCTCTTCTTCACTTTCACCGTCTTTATCGGACACTGTTATTCCTCCAATCCGGCGGGCCGACGTATCGGACGCTTGAACGCGTTTTGTTCGTCCACCGGTAAGCTACTATGTTTCCGCGTCCCCGAATTCCGCAGCGTATAAATCGACGCGAATGGCTGAAATGGTCCGTAGACGCAACCAGATGGCGAAACATCAGACAAAACAACCTCGGGACCATAATTTATAAAATCTAAATTCCTAAAAGGCCAGCCAAGGTTAAAGCCGCGCGGAAGCGCCTGTTTGACTAAATAGCGCGACCGAGTTCAGTATCACGGCTAAGTATTAGCAGGGAGCCTAGCATGGCCGACGACGCAAAACCTGAATATCACGGCGCGGCGACGCCACTAGCGAAAATTGTAATCGTCAATATGCTGCTCAACCTGATCACGCTGGGGATTTACCGGTTCTGGGGTAAAACCCGCATACGCGATTACATCTGGAGCCACCTGCGCTTTCAGGACGAGAATTTCGAATACAGCGGCACGGGCAAGGAGCTGCTTATCGGCTTCCTTGTCGCGCTCGCGGTGCTGGCGCCGGTTGTTATCGGTTTCAGCGTTCTTGGCGTCGCCATCCCGGACCCGACCGCGCAAGTCCTATTCGCGTTGATCCAAGCCATTTTATTTGTGTTTTTGTTTCAGTTCGCGATTTACCGCGCCCGGCGCTACCGGATGTCGCGCACCCAATGGCGCGGGATCCGCGCGGGTCAGGACGGCGCGGCGACGCGATACGCCCTCAGGGCGATGGGTTACATGCTCCTGACCGCGCTGACCCTGGGTCTGGTCTATCCGTGGATGCACACGGCGCTGGAACGCTACAAGGTCGAGAACACGCAATTTGGCGACCGTCCCTTCAGCTTCGACGGGGCGGGCCAGAAATTGTTCCCGATATGGTTTGTCTGCTGGATATTGCTGGCGCCAACATTAGGCATTTCCTTTCTTTGGTATCGCGCGGCGGCGTTCCGGTATTTTACCGACTGCACCCGCTATGAAGGGCTGCGGTTCGCAAGCGACATTACAGGCGGCCAAATTTTCAAGGTATATTGTATCCTCGGCTTGTTCACGATCGGCCTGTTGATGGCGCTCGGCGTTCTGGCCGTGTTATTGGGCGGCAACTTGGAAGATATTGTTGTCTTCATGCAGGACCCCACCGCCAGTTCAGGGTCATTCATCGCCGCTATGATTGGCGCCGCATTGGGGGTGCTGGTCGTCATGGCCGCCAGCGCCGTTCTGACGGTCCTTTTCCTGACCCAGCGGATGATCGCGGTGCACAGTCACTCCCTGACAATCACCGGCGACATCGATTTCGACGCCATCCGGCAATCGGCGCTGGCGGCCCCCACGCGCGGTGAAGGATTCGCCGATGCGCTGGATGTTGGGGGCATTTAGATGTTGGGGGCGTTTAACGCATGACCACCTTCGCGGCGATGTTCGGCGATGGTGAGACCGCGCGGCGGCGCCCCGTCACCGTGACGCTTGAACCGGCAACACTGTCTATCTTTGGGGAAGACGGGGGCTTTGGGGAAGACGGCGCCCGCCTCGATCAGTGGCCGCTCGACGAACTCCATTTCGTGGGCGAAGCGTTTGACGGCGCCCCGGTTCGTCTGAAGCGCGGGGCGGCGGGACAAGCGCGCCTGACCATCGACGACCCGGCGTTTCATGACGTGTTGCTGCGCGCCGCGCCGCACTTGCGCCGCAATCCCAATCTGAATGTTCGCAAGATCGTCGGCTTGACCGCAGGCGCCGCGGCGCTGGTGGCGGCGGCGATTTTCATCCTGCTCCACCTGACCAACGTCGTCGCCGACTGGCTGCCGGAATCGTGGAAACGCGACGCGGGCGAACGCATGGTCACCGAAGTATTGGAAATCATGGGCGACAACGGCGCGCTTTGCGACCAGCCCGATGGCGCCGCCGCGCTGGACCAATTAACGACACGGTTGTTGGCCGCCGCCGAAACGATCCCCGAAGGCGACCGGCTCGACGTCAAAATCCGGGTCGCCAACCTTTCGCTCAACAACGCCTTCGCCATGCTCGGCGGGCGGATCGTCGTTCTCAACGGGTTGCTGTTCAACGCCAAATCGCCGGACGAAGCGGCGGGCGTGCTGGCCCACGAAATCGGCCATGTCATGCGCCACCACCCCTCGCGCGCGTTGATGCGCGGAATTGGCCTGGGGCTGGTGTTCGATCTGTTTCTGGGCGGCGGCCGCACCGCCGGGTTCGGTCAAGCCATGCTAAGTTTGTCCTATAGCCGGGACGCGGAACGCGACGCCGACGCCATCGCGCTGGCGATCCTGGACAGCGCGGGTATATCGGGGGCGGGGCTGGCGGCGTTTCTCGACCGGTTGCCCGATGACGGCGACGGGCCGGGTTGGCTGTCGACGCACCCCGATTCCCAAAACCGCGCCGCGCTGATCCGCGCGCATCAGGGCCCCCAAAACACCACACCCGCGCTAACGACCAGCGAGTGGCGCGCACTGAATGGAATTTGCCAAGCCGCGCCGAAGGGCTAGATTGAATTTCCGAGGTTTCAAAAGGGAGAACACCATGTCACGAATCCTGACCGTCGGCGGCGCGCAAATGGGCCCCATCGCGCGCGACGATACGCGCGCCGTGGTGGTCGAGCGCATGATCGCCCTGCTGGATAACGCCAAACGGCGCGGCTGCGACATCGTCGTGTTTCCCGAAATGGCGCTGACGACGTTCTTCCCGCGCTGGTACATGGAAAGCCAAAACGAAGTCGATTCGTTTTTCGAGTCCGAAATGCCCGGCCCGGCGACCCAGCCTCTGTTCGACCGGGCCCGTGAACACGGCATCGGGTTCTATCTGGGCTACGCGGAAAAAATTGTCGAGGACGGCGAGGACCACCGCTACAACGCCTCTATCCTCGTCGATAAGGAATCCAACATCGTCGGCCATTACCGCAAGGTGCATCTGCCCGGCCATTCGGAATATGAACCGGAACGGCCCTGGCAGCATCTGGAAAAACGCTATTTCGAAGTCGGCGATCTGGGCTTTCCTGTCTGGCGCACCATGGGCGGGGTCATGGGCATGGCGCTGTGTAACGACCGGCGCTGGCCGGAAACCTTCCGCGTCATGGGCATGAAGGGGGTGGAGCTGGTGATGCTCGGCTACAACACGCCGTCCGCCAACAGCCTGGGCCCGGAA
>JABJJH010000286.1 GCA_018660965.1 Rhodospirillaceae bacterium
AACGCGCCCGCAGCATGGGCGCATTCCGCGGCTTCCTTGATCGGCTGAATGACCCCACTCTCGTTATTCGCCGCCATGACCGACACGACGGCAAATCGGCCCCGACGGCGCAGAATCTTAGACAATGATTCCAGTTCTACGACGCCATTCGCCGTGACGGCGATTTTCGGATCGTCCGGGGATATTTCGAGTACAGACGGGTGCTCGATGGCCGACGCAATGACCTGTTTTCGGCCCGAACTGCGCAAAGCTTGATTGTTCGCCTCGGTTGCACCGCTGGTAAAAATGACATTTTTCGGGAGCGCCCCAACCAGACGGCCAATTTCCTCACGTGCGTCTTCTATGATTTTTCGCGCGGCGCGGCCTTTTGCATGTACGGAAGACGGATTGCCGAATTCCCCCAGGCCCGAGACAACAGCCTCTTGGACGCCAACGGAAACCGGCGATGTCGCATTATGGTCGAAATAAGCCATGCGGTTCTTCGTTGCCTATGCGGTCACTCGGCGCTTCGGAGAAACTCGGCTAAGCGGCGTTGCCGCCCGCTACCAGATCGCTTCCCCTGACGCGCCCTTCGACAACATCGTACAAGGTAACGGAGCTCAGGAACAAATGAATATGATCGCTCAACTCATCCCATAAATCGTGGGTAAGACAACGCTCCCGCCCCCCGGTACAGCCGCGCGGCGAACCCGGTGCACAGCGGGTCGCGCGAAGCGCTTCGTCGACGGCGTCGATCACATCTGAAATCGGCATATCCGCGGCATCACGAGCAAGTAAATATCCGCCGCCCGGCCCTCGTACACTGTTCACCAGTCCGGCCAGCCGCAGCTTCGCAAATAATTGTTCAAGGTATGACAGCGATATGCCCTGGCGATCGGCGATATCCGCCAGTGCTACGGGTTGCCCTTGGCAATTCTTCGCCAAGTCTACCATCGCCATAACCGCATAGCGGCCTTTCGTCGTCAGTCTCACGATTTAATCTCCCGAAATCGCGGGCTTCGTTACGAATTATATAGCGCGGTTTTAGAGTTTGGCTGCCCCAGATTTTAACTTATTGAAATATACTAATTTTTTGGCATATCCGGATGCGAGGAATCTGCTTCGGGATACTCGGAAGCCTCAATTGATTCGGCCCCCTTCGCGGCGTCCGCCTCCAATTCTTCCACCCGCGCCTTCAAGGTCGTGACCTGTTCCATCAACCCTTCCAGGGCTCGGGCAATGGGATCGGGAACATCGCCGATCGGCGTTCCGTAGGGTGAAAACTCAGCCGACCGACTACCGCTACCGCGCGGGATGGCGCGCCCGGGAATGCCGACAACGGTCACCGCTTCCGGCACGTCTTTCGTCACCACGGCATTTGCGCCGACCCGTGCGCAACGCCCAACGATCACCGGTCCCAGGATTTGCGCACCGGAGCCGACAATGACGTCATCCTCCAGGGTCGGGTGGCGTTTTTGCTCCCGCTGACTGTCGGAATCAATGGAGGGTGCGACACCGCCCAGTGTCACGTCATGATAAAGCGTCACCCTATCGCCGATCTCGGCGGTCTCGCCGATGACAACGCCCATCCCGTGGTCGATAAAGAACCCCTTACCAATCACCGCGCCCGGGTGGATTTCGATCCCGGTAAAAAATCGTCCGACCTGGGAGACGAACCGGCCAAACAATTTTAAGTTCCGCCGCCAGGCCCAATGGGCGGCGCGATGCAGAACGATTGCGTGGAATCCGGGATAACAAATAACGATCTCAACCCAGGACCGTGCCGCAGGGTCGCGTTCTTTAACGCCTTTGATCTCTTCGCGCATTGCCTTGAACATCGTGCGGGCCACCTAATCTTGTTACATAAGACCGCAGGGTATCCCGGTGCATTTTAATCCTATTACAAGGATCGCAGGCAAGAACCTTAATTTGCGGGTTTCTTACCGGGCATCTGTTGGATATAGATATGCGGCCTTTCCGGGTCAACCGGGTCATGAGTCGTTTTGTTGACGGTCGTCGGCGATGCGATTGCGAACCAAGTTGCATTTTAAACATCAATTGAAGCGACGGGAACTATGCCAGAAGTCATCATTAACGGTCCCGACGGAAGACTGGAATGTAAGTATCAGCCGGGCCGCGAGCCAAACGCGCCGATTGCCTTGATGCTGCATCCCCACCCCCAACACGGGGGGACGATGAACAACAAAGTCGTCTATACGCTCTATCAGATTTTCCTGCGCCGCGGTTTTGCCTGCATGCGCTTCAACTTTCGAGGCGTCGGACGATCGCAAGGATCGTTCGCGCGCGGCGAAGGCGAGTTGTCGGATGCGGCGGCCGCACTCGATTGGCTGCAAGGCTACAACGAGAATGCGTCACAATGCTGGATCGCCGGATTTTCCTTCGGGGCCTGGATCGGCATGCAATTGCTGATGCGGCGTCCTGAAATCACATCCTTCGTATCAGTAGCGCCGCCCGCCAATATGTATGACTTCAGCTTCCTGGCGCCCTGCCCGTCGTCCGGTTTGTTCTTATCCGGCGATAAAGACGACATCGTTCCGGCGGATTCGATCGAAACTCTGGTCGGGAAATTACGCCAACAGCGCGGCATCGAAATCGATCACCACACGATCGCCGGCGCCAATCATTTCTACCATGATCGCCTGGGCGAGATGGAAAAATTGGTCGGCGACTATCTGGATACTGCGATGGCCCCCAAGCCTGAAGAGGTGGTCTCAGACTAACCTTTGTGACGATGCAGAATACCGCCCGTTGTCGGCGCAGCTACGCCCGTCGTCTCTGGAAAACTGGTCGGTAGGTTTTTTAGTTTGCGTACTGCTAAGTAGGCGAAGGCTTGAGCTTCGATCGCGTCACCGTCCCAACCGAGCGCCTCCATTGGCTCTACCGGAACGCCCAACGCTGAACTTAATCCCGCCATTAGGGCCGGATTTCGCCGTCCGCCGCCGCATACGACCCAGCGAGCCGGCGGGGCGGGGAAATAATCAAGCGACGCTTTGATGCAGCCAATTGTAAAAGCCGTTAGAGTGGCTGCACCGTCCTCGACCAGCAGCGGTTCCGCTAAGGAGGTATCGAACTCGTTACGGTCCAAGGATTTCGGTGGCATTCGCTTCAAATAAGGGGTCTTCAGCAGCCCTTCCAAGACCGCGACGTCAATGTCTCCACGCCGCGCCATCGCGCCGTCGCGATCCATCGGTTTACCGGTGTTCTTATATGTCCAATCGTCGATTAGCGCGTTACCGGGCCCGGTATCGAAAGCCATCAATTCATCGTCTTTTCCAATCCACGTGACGTTTGCGACACCGCCGATATTTAATACCGCGACGGGTTTTTCGAAGGCGGCCATCAACGCCGCATGAAAGATCGGCGCCAGAGGAGCCCCCTCTCCACCACCCGCGACATCGGCGGAACGGCAGTCGGCGACCACATCAATGCCGCATTCCGCCGCCAATAATGCACCGTCGCCAATTTGCCAGGTAAAGCCGCGCGCCGGCTCATGATGAATGGTATGCCCGTGAAATCCGACGACATCTACCGATTTTGCCCTGCCCTCAACACTCTCCAAGAGCCGCTCGACGGCTTTGGCGTGCAGCAAGGTCAATTCCCGCTCCACCGCTATAGTTTCCCCATCCACCTCAGTACGCCCCAATATCGCCCGGATACGGTCCGCGAATTCCGGTTCATAGAGCATCGAATGGAACGCCAACCGGTCAATTTGATGGACGCCGTCGGTTTCGATCAATGCCGCATCCACTCCGTCAATTGACGTCCCGCTCATTAGACCAATCGCTAGCAAATTCGTCTCCTAATCCCAATATGTCCGCGCGTTGTGGCACTCATGCTATTGTGCTAAATGGTGCGCCCTTTCAGCAAGCATACACGTCGTGGCGACCATGAGCGAAGTAAGATCCGAATTCCTGCAAACCGTCCAAAATCGGGGATATTTTCATCA
>JABJJH010000388.1 GCA_018660965.1 Rhodospirillaceae bacterium
CGCGATCTTTCGATTTCCCGAAATGAAAAACCCGGTTCACTTTGTCCCAGATCGAACGCGCTTGCAGTTTGCGGCCCCGGCGAACCAGCGCCGATACTTCCTTCTCGCTCGGTAATACGCCAGAAGGCAACGGCGCGAAAAATGCATTCATCTGATGATACGCCATAATCATCTCCTTCTCACCCGTCTGCAAAGTCGCACCTGGATTCGCAACGTGCATTGATCTGGATCAAGGCGCGTCGCGTGAAGGATTGGGCGGTTACCGCGACTGTTGAGACCCTCAAGCACTTTATTTCCGCCCGATTTATTTACGGCCAGGCGCAAGAACCGGGTCGATTGATTTCGGGTGGGCTGCTACACGCAGTTCGGTGACATCGAAAATCGACGATGGAAATAAAAAGCGATGACGCAAGACGTTAAATCGATGGACAGCCAGTCCTGGGGCCTTTTGATCGCGTTGTCGGTGCTGTGGGGCGGCGCATTCTTCTTTGTCGGCGTCGCGGTCAAGGAGTTGCCGCCACTGACGATTGTCCTTGCGCGGGTCGCCCTGGCGGCGCTGATGCTGCTGCCGCTGTTCTGGCGCTATGGCCATGCGCTGCCCAAAACGATCGCGGCCTGGGCGCCGTTCTTCGTAATGGGATTACTGAACAATGTGCTGCCGTTCAGTTTTCTGTTCGCCGGACAGACGCAATTGACCGTGGGCCTGGCGTCGATCATCAACGCCATGACGCCCTTGTTCACCGTCGTCGTGATGGCGAGCTTCGGCGAGGAGCGAATGACCGTGAACCGCGTCGTGGGCGTCATGCTTGGCGTGCTGGGGGTTGCGATTCTGCGTGGCTTCGACGGGTCGATGAACGCCGGGCAAACCATTGGCGTCGGCCTGTGCCTGGTCGCGACGCTCAGTTACGGCTTCGCGGCCCTTTGGGGGCGTCGGCACCTTGGCGGCGTGGCGCCGTTGAAGTCGGCGACCTGCCAGCTCATCTGTTCGAGCGCGATTATGGTCGTCGTCGTCGCGGTGGTCGATCAGCCGTGGACGCTGCCGGCGCCAAGCCAAGCGACGTGGCTGTCGTTAATCGCCCTGGCGTTCTTCGGAACGGCGATCGCCTATATCGTTTTCTTCCAGATACTGGTCCGCGCGGGCGCCAGCAATGTGATGTTGGTGACCTTGCTCATTCCCATCACGGCATTGCTGCTCGGATATCTTTTTCTCGACGAAGCCATCCGGGTGCAGGAGATAATCGGCGCCCTCGTCATTGGGCTGGGCCTGTTGTTCATCGACGGACGCCTGTTGAAATTCGCGGCGCGATAGCGGCCTCGTTGCTCGCCTTGCTATGGCCGTTCCGCGTGTTGGGGCAGGTCGCCGGCGATGGTGTGCCACGGAGCCTTGCTGCCGCAGTATATGTGGTCGCCCGCCCCTTGGCCGGGGTCGGTGTCGAGCGCGCCGAACGGGATGCCGACGCGGTCGCGCGTCAGGTCGAGGTTTGGCATGCCGGACCCGCAGGTTCGGCAAAACGCCTGGGCGAAAAACTTGGCGTCCGGGACCTTGTAATAGCCCAGTAAGTCTTTGCCGCGTGTGAAATGCAGCCCCTTGGGGTCGACGAATCCGTTCGTCGTGTGCGCGGCGCCGCGCGCTTTCTGGCAGCGCGAACAGTGACAATTATACACCGCCAGAATCGGTGGCTCGGCGGTGAAGGCGACGCCCCCGCACAGGCAACTGCCGTGCAAAACACCGGTCTCGCTGGCGCCCTGCTGGGGCCGTTCGATGACGGCGCGCGCCACGCCGGTGGGGAATTCGTCGAATTGCGGCAAATCGTCGGCGATGACGTGCCAGGGCGCCTTCGACGCGGTGAATATGTGGTGTTGCGGGCGGATGCCGGGGTCGTCGTCGAGGCAGCCCGCCGCGACGCCGATCTGGTCGCCCTCGCCAATCCACAAGACCGACCCGCAATGGGCGCAAAAGCGGCGTTTGAAATTGTCCGACGCCTCATAAACCGTGACCGACTCCGCGCCCGACAGCACCTCGAATTTGTCCGTGTCGGTGCGGATATAGGTCGCGAACGGGGCCCCGTGCGCCTTGCGGCACATGGAGCAATGGCAATTGGTCATGCGCGCGTAAGGGCCTTCCATGCGCCAGCGCACCGCGCCGCACAAACAGCTTCCGGTATTCATCGAATTGCTCCCGTTTTTAAATCAGCCGGTAAAATATAAATCGTCCTTGAAGATCACCGGCACTTCCTTGTTTTCCTTGGAATCGCCGACCAGCGGCTTGCCGTCGCGGCCGAGCCGGTCGTCCGTCGCCTGTTTCTGGAAATTCGGCGTGCCGACGCGCAGCATCACCAGACATTCATCGGTGCTGGTGGCGTTGAAGCGGTACAACATGCCCTTGGGCATCATGAAGCCCTGGTTCTTGACGATGTCCTGGGTTTCGCCATCGGGGCCGTAAAACCGCGCGCTGCCCTGCAGGATGACGAACACATGATCCTCGCTCGGGTGGGAATGCAACTCGTTCTCCCCGCCCGAGGCGTAGACCTTCAAGCGCACGGAAAGATCGTCCGTCGCCGCCAGCACGGTGTCGGTGCGGCCCTGCGCCAGCATCTGCGCGTTCATGCTGAACAGCGTCGGCTTGCCGTTTTCCGTCGCCGCGACCTGATCGTCGAAAATACTTTTCGACGTCATCGACGGCTTGTTCATGTCCATCGCGGGGGCGTCATTCATGGGGGTGTCTCCTTGACGAGGTTGGAGCGGTGATGGGTGAATGAAAACGAATGCTAATCCGGCAACGCCCGGATAACCACAAAATTGCGCGCCGTAGGCGACGCTGTTGGGTGAGGGGGCGTTGATCTTCCCCGCAACGAACGCGATAGTGGAAACGTGAATTTCGCGTTGGGGACAGGAATTTTGATGGAAATTAATAACCGGATAGAACTGGAAGCTTGGCTCGACAGGCAAGGTCTAGTTGTTGCTAGAGCTATCGGAAAACGGACCGCTCTCCGCGTCTTACCGCTGATTGCCTATTATCTTGGAGAGCAAACTGGGAAACGGGCTAGTTCTACTGGCCTTTCGCTTTTTCGTGACGCTGCGGCGCTTTGGTATAAGGGCATATGGCCAATCCAAAGTACCGTTGAACATGAAATCACCTCTGGAAATATCATAGCTAACGTCATCAACCCCAACATTAGCGGGAGTATTAAGCCCAGTAATATCATTTCTAACGCCATTAATCCGAACATCAGCGGAAGTATTAAGTCCAACGATATCATTGCTAACGTCATCAATCACAACATTAGCGGGAGTATTAAGCCCAGTAATATCATGGCTAACGCCATTAATCCCAACAATCTTAGCGTCGGCACCATCCCTTCCGGCATAGACGCTGATGCAGACGCTATTACCGTACGTGCAGTCACTGCCGCCATGCATGCTGCCAGAAAGTTAACGAACAGTCGCAATGCCGGTGACGCCGTATTGGCTGCTACCCGCGCGGCACGCTCTGCTGCTGCTGCCCGCTCCGCTAACCGAGTTGCCGATGTCGGGGCAGTAATTTGGATTGAAATAATGGTAGATGCGGGTGCGATTGAGAAAGGTATGTCTGCCAATACATTGATGCGCTATCCGCTTTGGAACGGTTCCGCTCCTAAATGGGCTGACGAAAATTGGACGATGCTTAAATCCGACCTCTTGGCGCTCGACGAGGACTGGCGGGTTTGGACCGATTGGTTCGACGACCGTCTGCGCGGCGCCGATCACCCCGGCAGCCGCCCGCTGATCGAGGCGCTGGAACGCGAGCGCGTTTTAATCCCGGACGAGGATTGGGAAAAGGGACCGAAGCACGTCAACGCGATGATCGCGGCGTTGGAGGTGGACTATCGGGCGGAAGCGCCGCCGCAACGTCCCGCGATTATCGAGGTTGAATACAGTGAAGATCGCAAGCTTCACCGCCGTTCAAGCCCACCGCCCAAGGCGCGAAACGAGGCGCAGGAACAACGCCTTCGCGAGGCTTGGCTGGCGCATTCAGCGCAATTGGCGGTGTTGGAAGAAATGGACCCCGGTAAAAATTCACCGGCGTTTGGCCGGGCGTTGAATAACTACCGGGCGGCCCTTGGGCGTTCTTTCGAGGCTATGAAGGTCATTGCGCTAGGGGTTCACGGCGCGGGTTTCATCGCTTACGCCGAACGCGCCGATGCGCTGTTGCTTGAAGACGCGGCCGCCGAGCTGGTGGGCCTTGCCGCTACGCACGGTTTATTCATCCGCCAGTTTGACGCTTGGCTCGACTATTTGAACGACGCCACCGGCGAACCGTCTATCGAAACTGTCGAAGCCGCAATCCAGGTCGCGCGATCCACGGGCGATGCGCCAGATCTAATTGCCGATGATGTTGTTGCGCCCCTTAACGGACTCGCCGACATGGCGGAACGACCGCTGGCGGCGAACCCGGAAGACCGGCCCCCGCGAATCGTTGAACGCGAACTCCTTCGCAGTGTCGGGAATGTCTTGTCCGGAATCCTCGGACCCTTGTTGGAGCTTGCGCGCGATTCGGGGGGAAAAGCACGAGAAGGGATGTTGGGCGGGGTTAAACATTTCGCCAATCTTGCAACACTGGCCGTTGCGATTGCGGGAACGGAATATGTCGTTACTTTGGCGACAGGGGCGCCTGGTCAATTCGGCTGGTTAATTCCGGTTCTGAAATTTTTAAAGATGAAACTGGGACTGTAGCGGAACAAAATCTGCCACTGAAAAGAATGAACCAATTTGTCTTTCTCGCGGAGGCGGGAATCCAGGGACATGGCTTAACTTGGCGTTTTTTGACCACCTTCTGGATGCCCGCCTTCGCGAGCATGACGACAACAGGGACAGGTTCCCCGCGCCTCCCTCACCCCGCGTACACGCGCTCCCCGTTCTTGCGGAGTGTGATGGCGTCGCCCCAGTCGCCCACCGGCGCCACGTGGGTGACGAGATCGGCGCCCGCGCCGCTGGCGTTGGGCAGCCATAGGTGCACCGCCACGCCGGGCGCTTCGTGCGTGGCGGCGAGGATGCGCTCGGGGCCGGTTTCGAGCGCGAACGGATAACACGTGGTCGGCGCGGCGAAGGCCACCGTGCCGCCGAAGCTGGTGGTCATGGGGCGGTGCGCATGGCCCGCCAGTACGCGCACGACCTGTCCATGGCGGCGCAACAGCGCGTCGAGCTCGCCGCCGCCTTGCAGCAAGCCCTTGGACGTGGCGCCGGTCATGCCGGTGTCGAACGGCGGGTGGTGCAGGGCGACGATGGTCGGGCGTTCCGGCGCTTCGCACAGCCGCGCGTCCAGCCAGTCGAGCCGTTCGGCGCAGAGTTCCCCCGGCACTTCGCCCGCGATCACGGAATCGCAACAGATCACGCGCACCGGATAGTCTTCGATGGTGTAGTGCAGAAAGGCGCCGGTCGCGGGCAGCCACGGCGTGCCGCCGAAGGCGTCGCGCAGGGCGTCGCGGTCGTCGTGGTTGCCGGGCATCACCGCCAGCGGGGCGTTCAAATCGTCCATGATTTGTTTGAACGATGCATAGCGCGCCGCGCTACCATGCGAAGCGATGTCGCCGGTGTGCAGCACCAGATCGGGGCCGGGGTCCATGGCGTTGATGACCTCAACGGTGCGGGTCAACGTGGCGGCGGTGTCGAAATGGCCATAGACCAGCGCGCCAGGCGCGTCGATATGCGTGTCGGATATCTGAACCAGAATCATGGGCGAGGACTTCCTATTATGAGCTTGCGCGCCTTCATGAGCTTGCGCCCAGCAATTCCTCGACCAGATCCGCGACATCCTCGGCGAACAGATCGAGGAAGAAATGATTGGCGTCGTCGATCAACGCGAAGCGCAGCCGTTTGCCGTCGGCCTGGGGCCGGACTTTTTCCGCCAGACCCTTCACCACATTGTCCTCGCCCCCCGCGATGACCAGGGTCGGCACGGCGATGTCCTTGAGGATCGACGGCGTGTCGAAACGCGGGTCGGGCGCGTAGTACGAAACGAAGCTGTCCGCCGTCACCCCGGCGATGGTGCAGGACAACAGGCCGGGCCTCGGCATCAGGTGCGCGCCGTTGCCCGCCGCGATCAACGCCCGGGCCTTTTCCATGTCCGGCGCCAACGGGCGGCCATGGCGGCGTTCGAAGGTCCTGGCGGCGGCCCCGGCGCTCCAGGTTCCCGGCGCCAGCAGCGCCACGCGACGCACCAGCGGATGGCTTTTCCCCGCCGCGCCCGCATCGGCGGCCATTCGCGCGGCCTGCGCGCCGCC
>JABJJH010000066.1 GCA_018660965.1 Rhodospirillaceae bacterium
CTGTTCGACGGTCTGCGCGGTAAGGCCCCCGGCGCCGAAAATGCGCGCGACTTCGTCGTGTTGTTAGGCCCGGGCAACGAAAACAACACAAACGATAAGGGTGGCGAGTTCGTATTCACGCCCGGCGGCGTCCAACAAGCGGCCACCGGTGGGAACGCGGGCTCGTTATTGGCGCAAGTTGCTGGCGTCGGCGGCTCTGGTGGCGATGCGGTGACCGTGTCACGCACGGGTTGGGGGGCTGCGTCCGACGCGACGGGTCAAATTTTCGGTCCCTTTACCATACCGGTTGCATTAACGCAGGGTCTGACGTCGCCGCTGTCGACGCAACCCGCGAGTGGCCCGTCCGGCAAACCGGAAGATCCGAAGGCTGCTGGCGCCAAAGCATTCGACGGAAAAACCGCCAATAGAGTTTCGGGCCAGGTTGTTGCGGGTACATTGCAAGGCCTGCTTGGAACCCGGAATACGGATGATGTCGATAGACCAATTTTCGATAACCCTCCCGTAGGCACCGAGCCGGTGACAGTCGCGGCTGTCCGTGCGAATTTTTCAGGGTCCACCCTTGCACAGGCGAGTTTTAACGTTAATCAAAACGGGCTTTCCTTTTCTTCGGTATTTCAACTTAACCTTTCCAGCGATACCTACAATGTTGATTTGAATAGTATAACGACCGCCGATGGGGGATCTTTTGGCAATGCTTTCGCGAGTGGCAATCTAAGTGAATTGCCGTTTGGCCTTGCAGCCGATGGCGGGCCCCCCGATAGTGTTACTGCGGGCTCAAGTGGCAGTTGTGCCGATTGCACTATATTTGGTGCAATGTTTACGGTTAATACCGTCACAATTGGATTGACCTTTGACAATGGTGGAGCGTCTCTGGGCTCAGCCCAAAATGGCGTATCAGCTGCCGGAACGGGTAGCGTCATTGGGAACTGAATAATCTGAACCTGGATGTTCCACGATATATAAAACCGCCGCGATTTTCCCAATCGCGGCGGTTTTGGTTTTTGGGCGCTCGTGGCATAATTATGTGACTGCGTTCGTCACCGTAAGTAGAGGCCCCCGCCGTTGAACGGTTTCGTCATCCGCTCGATCCATATTCTGTTTCCGCTGGTTCTATTGGTGGCGGGCTTGTTCGTTCGCATCGAAGAACCGCGGTGGTTTCAGCAATGGCAAATGTGGGTGTTCGACAGCCTGAACGTCCTTCATCCGCGCGTGTATGATCCGGGCATTGGCGTGCGGATCGTCGATATCGACGACGACACCTTGGAAAAAGTAGGGCAGTGGCCCTGGCCGCGCACCAAAATCGCGGAACTTATTTACCGGTTGAAGCAAGCAGGCGCCGCGGTCGTCGCGTTCGATATCGTGTTTTCCGAATCGGACCGGACGTCGCCGAAGAATATTGTCGAATTATGGCCGCAGGTTCCGGAATTTAAGGATATTCGAGACCGGGTTCGGGAAATGCCCGACCACGACGAACAACTGGCGCAATTCATCAAACAGCTTGGCGGCGTGGTGACGGGGTTCGCGCTAACCAACGCCGGCGCCCCCAGAATTCCCACACAACGTGGAAATTTCGCCTTCAGTGGCCCCGACGCGCGGCCCTTCGTCCAAACTTATGTCGGGGCGGTGGCGAATTTGTCAGTGTTGTCGGAAGCGGCCGACGGCAACGGGAATTTCAACATGCTGCCCGAAAGCGACGGTATCGTCCGCCGGGTACCCATGTTGGTTGGGTTCAAGGTCGACGACAATGCCGAAAACAACCGACTCTACCCGGCATTATCGGTGGAAGCGTTGCGGGTGGCGCAAAACGCCAAGACGATGATCATCAAAACCGCCGGCGGCAGCGACGAAGCGAGCTTCGGCGGCGCCCGTACGGGATTGGTGAAAATTAAAATTGGTCAATTCGTTGTTCCCACCGATGAATTGGGGCGCGTTTGGGTGCATTACAGTGGTCACCGGGACGAACGCTATGTTTCGGCGAGCGATGTGCTGGATGAAAAAGTCGACAAGTCGTTGCTGGAAGGCCATGTCGTGTTGGTCGGCACCAGCGCTGCGGGGTTGCTGGATCTTCGGTCTTCGCCATTGGACAAGGTTTTGCCGGGCGTGGAGGTTCACGCCGAGGTCATCGAACAGATTCTTCAAAAGGACTTTTTAAAAAGGCCGGATTACGCGCTGGCGATTGAAGCATCCTATATCGTTGGCGTCGGTTTGTTGCTGATCCTTCTACTGCCGCGTTTGGGCGCCTTGTGGTGCGCGGCCATTGGCGCGGCCACGGTTGCCATCAGTTTCGGCGGGTCCTGGTACGCCTATGTGGACGAACAATTGTTGATAGACCCGATCTATCCTTCGGTCGCGGTGTTGGCGGTCTATTTGTCCGGTTCCTTGATCAGCTATGCCCGGACCGAGGCGGAAAAGCGGCAGGTCCGGTCCGCCTTCGCGCAATATTTGTCACCGGCGTTGGTGGAGCAGTTGGCGGCGGAACCCGAACGCCTTCAACTGGGCGGCGAGACGCGGGAAATGACGTTTTTGTTCTGCGATGTGCGCGGGTTCACGACCATTTCCGAAACCTTCAAATCAAACCCGCACGGTCTAACCCGGTTGATAAACCGGCTGCTGACGCCGCTGACCAACGTCATCCTCGATAATCGAGGCACCATCGATAAATACATGGGCGATTGCATCATGGCGTTCTGGAACGCCCCGCTCGACGATGAAACCCATGCTGCGGATGCCTGTGAATCGGCGCTGAAAATGTACGTGGCGCTTGAAAAACTGAACAAGGAACGCGAACGCGAAGCGACCGAGGAAGGCGTGGAATTCCTGCCGTTGAATGTTGGCATCGGCATCAATACCGGCGAATGCGTTGTCGGCAACATGGGGTCCGACCAGCGGTTCGATTACTCGGTGTTGGGCGATCCCGTCAACCTCGCGGCCCGGTTGGAAGGACAATCCAAGAATTATGGCGTTGGCGTGGTCCTGGGATCGGAGACGGTGAAACAGGTCGATGGAAAATACGCAACGCTGGAGCTCGACTTGATCGCCGTGAAGGGCAAAACCGAAGCGGTAGATATCTATTGTCTGCACGGGGACGCGGCGCGCGCAAACAGCCCTGAATTTCTCGATCACAAGGAATCGCATGACGCCATGGTGGCGGCGTTCCGCCAACAGAAATGGGACGAGGCGGAAGCATTGATCCGGGAAAGCCGTAAAAAATCAGACGGTGAGCTAGGCGAATTTTATGATCTGTATGAGGAGCGTATCGCCGATTACCGCGCTGCGCCGCCGCCCAAAGACTGGGACGGCGTCTTTATTGCGACGACGAAGTAAAACGGCGACGTTTCTTTCAATGCGGCTGTCTGCTAACATTCTACAATAGTGTGATGGATGTAAATACACTTTAGCGGTGTTGAAGACGATTTGGGTTTAAAATAACGAGGCGAATAGTGTCGAGTGTGACATGGTGGCGCTAACAGAATTGAGCGCGGCGAGCGGCGACGGCGACGTTTTCCGGGGATTGATCGAACTTGGCATCGCGCTGAGCGCGGAGCGGGATCATGATCGATTGCAGGAAATGATCCTGCTCGAAGCCAAGCGCATCTGTAATGCGGATGGTGGGACACTTTATATATTGACCGAAGACGAAAAAGGCCTCGCCTTCGCGATCATGCGAAATGATACGCTTAATATCGCCAAGGGCGGCACGACCGGCATCGAAATTCCATTCCCGCCATTGTCTCTTGTCCGTACCGATGGGGCGCCCAAC
>JABJJH010000596.1 GCA_018660965.1 Rhodospirillaceae bacterium
ATTCATTTCGGAATATTCCACCTCGGCCCGGTGGAACACGTCGCCGTATTTCACGCCGTCGCCATTGAAATCGAGGTCGTAGACGTTCTCGACCCCCTGCACATACATCGCCAGTCGCTCCAACCCGTAGGTCAACTCAACCGCCACCGGGTTGCAGTCAATACCGCCGACTTGCTGGAAATAGGTGAACTGGCTGACTTCCATCCCGTCGCACCAGACTTCCCAGCCCAGCCCCCAGGCGCCCAGGGTCGGGCTCTCCCAGTCGTCCTCGACAAAGCGGATGTCGTGCGCCAGCGGGTCGATACCCAATTCGCGCAGACTGCCCAGATACAAATCCTGACTGTCCAGCGGCGAGGGCTTCAGGATGACCTGATATTGATAATAATGCTGCAACCGGTTGGGATTTTCCCCATAGCGCCCATCGGTCGGGCGCCGCGACGGCTGCACATAGGCCGCCTTCCAGGGCTTCGGGCCCAGCGCGCGCAAGGTCGTGGCGGGGTGAAACGTACCCGCGCCAACCTCCATGTCATAGGGTTGCAGGATCACGCATCCGCGCGCCGCCCAATAGGCGTGCAATTTGAGGATAAGCGCCTGAAAACAGGTGTCGGAATTCGGGTTGGGGGCCATGGCCAGTGCTGCGCCAATTCAGCTTTTTGAATGCGGCGCAACCTAACCGCGCCCCGCCACAGGGTCAACCAATCCCTCGTGCAGCGCGATTAATCGCCACACGCGCCACACGTCAGGTCGACGACCTCAATAGGGCCCTATCAATAAGGACAGTCGGCTTGGCCGCAGTTACTGGGCGCGGCGGCGTTCACGTAAGCGTCGCAGGATGGACATTTCACCGTGTCGGTGACCGTTTGGCCTTCCTCGGCGGCGCGCCGGGCCAGCTTCGCCTTACGTTGTTCCTCCACCCGCCCGACGAACTTGAACCCGTACCAGGCAATCGCGATGGCGGCGGCGAGAATGACGAGTTTTAATAACATGGGTTAATTATAATCGATTTATCGGCAATGGCTAAAGCCCAAACCGGCTCCAGTGGGCGCGTTCGTCCAGCGCGCCGATCAGGCCCGACGCCCAGCCCCCCGGCGCCCAACCCGAAGGCGCGCTCGTCATCACCGCGCTCATGCCCAGCCGTTTTTGCAGCCAGCCCTTGGGTTCGGTCATCACCGGCAGACGGACCTTGTCGCCGAATTTTTCCCGCATCACCGTGCGTAAATCGCCCAAGCCATCAACCAGGCCCAGTTCAACCGCACGTTCACCGGTCCAGAACGCGCCGCTGAACAGCAGGTCTTCGTCCGCGCCCGACGCGCCGCCGAGACGATCACCACGATTGGCGCGCACATGATCCTTGAACTGTTGATGAATTTCGCTTTGCAGTTCCTTGAGATGCGTGATGTCGTCCGGATTTTCCGGCGCGAAGGGATCCAGGATCGCCTTTTTGTCGCCCGCCGTATGCACCCGGCGCTCGATGCCGGCTTTCTCCAACAGGGCGGGAAACCCGAACCCGGCGGACACAACGCCGATGGACCCGACAATGGAGGACGCATCGGCGTAGATTTCATCGGCGGCGCAGGCGAGCCAGTACCCGCCGGACGCCGCGACATCTTCACAAAAGGCGAAGACCGGCACTTCCTTTTCGCGCGATAAATCCTTGATGCGCTTGGCGATCAGCGACGATTGCACGGGCGACCCGCCGGGCGAGTTGATGGCGAGCGCGACGGCGGCGGCGCGGGGACGTTCGAACGCATGTTCGATTTGTTCCGCTAAATCCGCCAGCGACAGACCACCTTTGCGCAACGGCGCGGAACCGCCGATCACCCCGGACAGACGCAACACCGGCACGATGGGCGCGCCGTCCAGCCGATCCGCCAGGCGATCCCCGACAAACGGGACCTTTCGAAGCCAGGAAAAAGAGGTGCTGTCGCTCATGACCGTTCGTATCCTTATATTTTTCTATAATCTTAGGGCCGCGCCGGTGCGCAGAATGTCCAACGCCGCCTCGGTATACCCGCCATCGTCCTTATGCAGCAACAGCCCCGGCGACAGGCGCAACGGCGTGCGGACGTCGCGGCGGGCTTGAACGATGACGCGCTTCGCCGGTTGTCCCTTGCCCGGCCATAGCGGAAATACGACCAATCCGCCAGCGTCG